>JAIDJD010000476.1:0-7859 GCA_029052375.1 Duncaniella sp.
AAGAAGGTATGCGACTACGCACACCAGTTTGACGTGACTGTAGAGGGCGAGCTCGGCGTGCTCGCCGGCGTAGAGGCCGAGGTATCCTCTGACCACCACACATACACCGACCCCGAGGAGGTTATCGACTTCGCCACCCGCACCGGCGTAGACTCTCTCGCCATCTCGATCGGCACCAGCCACGGCGCCTACAAGTTCAAGCCCGAGCAGTGTACCCGCGACCCGAAGACCGGCCGTCTCGTGCCTCCCCCCCTCGCATTCGACGTGCTCGAGGCTGTGCAGGCCAAGCTCCCCAACCTCCCCATCGTGCTCCACGGCTCGTCGTCGGTGCCCCAGGACGAGGTCGACACCATCAACGCTTTCGGAGGCAAGCTCCCCGATGCCATCGGTATCCCCGAGGAGGAGCTCCGCAAGGCCGCCAAGATGGATGTCTGCAAGATCAACATCGACTCTGACAGCCGTCTCGCCATGACCGCCGCTGTCCGCAAGACTCTCGCCGAGCATCCCGAATACTTCGATCCCCGCCAGTACCTGAGCCCCGCCCGCGACAACATGGTGAAGCTCTACAAGCACAAGATCGAGAACGTCCTCGGCTCTGCAGGCAAGGCATGACAGCCCGTGCTGGCAAAGCATGACAGCTGACCAAAGCATAGACATCCGCGCCGGACTTCGCTCCGGCGCGGATTTTTTTGCATCCCTCAGGGCGAAGATTTTGCGTGTTGCGGGGTATCCGGCTGCATTTCGGCTGTTCCATTCTTGCTCGCGTCAGCCAAAATTCGTACCTTTGCACCCTGAAATAAATCTGAAAC
Source organism: Duncaniella sp. (assembly GCA_029052375.1). Taxonomy (GTDB): domain Bacteria; phylum Bacteroidota; class Bacteroidia; order Bacteroidales; family Muribaculaceae; genus Duncaniella. Next base: position 810 of record JAIDJD010000476.1, read on the forward strand.
TCAGAAACGATGCAGAAGATACGAAACATAGCCATCATAGCACACGTCGACCACGGCAAGACTACCCTCGTCGACAAGATGCTCCTGGCCGGTAAGCTGTTCCGCGACAACCAGTCGACCGGCGAACTCATCCTCGACAACAACGACCTCGAACGCGAACGCGGTATAACAATCCTTTCCAAAAACGTTTCGATCGACTACAACGGATACAAAATCAACATCATAGACACTCCGGGACACGCCGACTTCGGCGGCGAGGTAGAGCGAGTGCTCAACATGGCAGACGGCTGTCTGCTCCTTGTCGACGCCTTCGAGGGCCCCATGCCCCAGACTCGCTTCGTGCTCCAGAAGGCCATCCAGATGGGGCTCACGCCCGGGGTGGGCATCAACAAGGTAGACAAGCCCAACTGCCGTCCCGACGAGGTCCAGGAGATGGTCTTCGACCTGATGTGCAACCTTGACGCCACCGAGGACCAGCTCGACTTCCCCACCATCTACGGCTCGGCCAAGCAGGGCTGGATGAGCACCGACTACAACGAGCCCACGGACAACATCACACCCGTCCTCGACGCCATCATCGAGTATATCCCCGGACCCGAGACACTCGAGGGAGACGCGCAGATGCTGATCACCTCGCTCGACTTCTCTACCTATGTCGGACGTATCGCCATAGGACGTGTCCACCGCGGCACCCTGCGCGAGGGCATGGACATAGCCCTCTGCAAGAAGGACGGCTCTGTGGTCAAGCAGCGCATCAAGGAGCTCCACACCTTCGAGGGCATGGGTCGCAAGAAGGTCAGCGAGGTCTCGAGCGGAGATATCTGCGCCCTTGTGGGCCTCGACGACTTTGAGATAGGCGACACCGTGGCCGACCTCAACAATCCCGAGCCTCTGCCCCGCATAGCCATCGACGAGCCTACGATGTCCATGACCTTCACCATCAACGACTCGCCCTTCTTCGGCCGCGACGGCAAGTATGTCACCTCGCGCCACATAGCAGACCGTCTCAACAAGGAGCTCGACCGCAACCTTGCCCTCCGCGTCACCAAGGCAGACCATGAGGATACATGGAGCGTCTTCGGCCGCGGTGTGCTCCATCTCTCGGTGCTCATCGAGACCATGCGCCGCGAGGGCTTCGAGCTTCAGGTAGGCCAGCCCCAGGTAATCATCAGGGAGATAGACGGCAGGAAGTGCGAGCCCGTGGAGATGCTCACCGTCAATGTCCCCGAGGAGTATTCTTCCAAGATTATAGATATGGTCACACGCCGCAAGGGCGAGATGGTGACCATGACCACCCAGAACGACCGCATCCATCTCGAGTTTCTCATCCCTTCGCGCGGCATCATCGGCCTGCGCAACAACGTCCTGACAGCGTCGGCGGGCGAGGCTATCATGGCCCACCGCTTCCATGAATACCAGCCCTGGAAGGGAGACATAGAGCGCCGCACCAACGGCTCGCTCATAGCCATGGAGGCCGGCACCGCCTATGCCTATGCCATAGACAAGCTGCAGGACCGCGGACGCTTCTTCATCTTCCCCCAGGAGGAGGTCTACGCCGGACAGGTGGTCGGCGAGAACGCCAAGGACAACGACATCGTGGTCAACGTCACCAAGAGCAAGAAGCTCACCAATATGCGCGCCAGCGGCGCCGACGACAAGGCCAGGATCATCCCGCCTGTGGTATTCTCTCTCGAGGAGGCTCTCGAATATATCAAGGAGGACGAGTATGTCGAGGTGACCCCCCACCACCTGCGCATCCGCAAGATAATCCTCGACGAGATAGAGCGCAAGCGCGCCAACAAGTCCTGAGCACACTGACATCGCATAATATACAAATCGCTTATCGCCCCATGGTTTGAAGACACGCTCCCCAAATCATGGGGCGTACGTCAATTTAATACAATCATCGCATGGCCATCACCGTCATCACCCTTCTCTTTGCCGCCGCCGGCTTTGTCTGGGGCCGCATACGCGCGGATGTAGTCGCGCTCATAGCCCTCGTCGTGCTCACTGTGAGCGGCATACTCACCACTCAGCAGGCTCTGTCGGGCTTCTCTAACCCCATAGTGATAATGATGGTGGGGCTGTTTGTGGTCGGAGGCGCCATCTTCAACACCGGCCTTGCCAAGATGCTCGGCGCAAGGCTGCTGAAACTCGGCGGAGGCAATCCTACGCGCCTCTTCCTTGTGGTGGTGCTCGCCACGGGCCTCATAGGGGGCTTTGTCAGCAATACGGGCACCGTGGCTCTGATGCTGCCGATAGTCGTGTCGATGGCCGCCTCTTCAGGCTCGTCGCCCTCACGTTTCCTAATGCCCCTTGCCTTTGCTTCGAGCATGGGAGGTATGCTCACCCTTATCGGCACACCCCCCAACCTTGTGATGGCCGAGGCGTGGGAGGAGGCCGGGGGCGAGCCGCTCACGATGTTCTCCTTCCTCCCCACGGGCATCGTCTGTCTCGCGGCGGGCACCCTGCTCCTCGTCCCCCTCTCGCGCTGGCTCGACAAGGGGCAGGCGTCAGCGTCGGGCGGCAAGGGGTCGCGCCGGCGCTCCCTGGCCCAGATTGTCGAGGAGTACAACCTCAACAACGACCTCTGGAGGGTCTTTGTCCCCTCGTCCTCGCCGATAGCGGGTCTCTCGCTCGGCGCCCTTGCCCTGCGGGCCAACTACGGCCTCGATGTCCTCGAGCTGAGGATAGGAGAGGGGAGGCATGGCAAGCGCCTGCTGCGCACCGTCACACAGGAGGCTCCCACCGCGGCGTCGACCGTCGACCCCGGCGACGTGCTCCTGCTGAGAGGTCCGCGCGAGAATGTCGACCGCTTTGTCAGGGAATATGGCCTCAGTATGCCCGAGGATGCCGACGAGGGACGCCGCAACCTCCAGTTCTACGACATAGGCCTGGCCGAGATACTCCCGCTCCCTGCCTCGAACATCCTCAGGGAGACACTCGGGAGGCTCGATTTCCGCAAGCGGTTCAACGTCAATGTCCTCGGCGTGAGACGCGGAGGCAAGTATATAATAGAAGACCTCCGCGACCTCGAGATACGCAAGGACGACGTGCTGCTCGTCCAGGGCACGTGGGAAGCCATAGGCAAGCTCGGAGACGACACCTCCAACTGGGTGGTGCTCGGCCAGCCTGAGGATATGGCCTCGCAGGTGACGCTCGACTACAAGGCCCCGGTAGCGGCGGTAGTGATGGCGGCCATGGTGACGGCTCTCGTCCTTGACATTGTCCCCGCCGTGATGGCCGTGATGATAGCCGGACTGGTGATGGTGCTTGCTGGGTGTTTCCGCACGGTGGCCGACGCCTACAAGACTATAAACTGGGAGAGCATCGTGCTGATAGCGGCCATGATGCCTATGAGCTTCGCGCTGGAGAAGACCGGGGTCAGCACTATGGTGGCCTCCGGGCTTGTCGATGTCGTCGGCGACCTCGGACCGCGCTGGGTGCTCGCCGGTGTCTACATCACTACCTCGCTGATGAGCCTCTTCATCTCCAATACCGCCACCGCCGGCCTGCTCGCCCCGATAGCTGTCCAGTGTGCCGTCACTGCCGGTGTCAGCCCCCTGCCCATGCTCTTTGCCGTGACGTTCGGAGCCTCGCTCTGTTTCATCTCTCCGTTTTCCACTCCGCCTAACGCCCTTGTGATGAACGCCGGCCAGTACACCTTCATGGACTACGTAAAGGTCGGAGGCCCGTTGCAGATAATCCTCGGCATCATCATGATACTCGTCGTCCCCGTTTTCTTCCCGTTCTGACGGCATTTGCATAACGCACCGGAGGCCCGCAACCTGTTTGCGGGCCTCCGGTGCGTTATATCTTCTTGTGTTCAGCCGAAGAGGGGGGTGGAGAGGTATCTCTCGCCGGTGTCGGGGAGGAGGACCACGATGGTTTTGCCTTCGTTTTCGGGACGGCGGGCTATCTCGATGGCGGCATGGAGGGCCGCGCCCGAGGAGATGCCGGCGAGGATGCCCTCGCGTCGGGCCAGGAGCCTTGCGGCCTGCTCGGCGTCGGGGTAGGAGACGGCTGCAACTTCATCCACCGCGGAGGGGTCGTAGTTGGCGGGGACGAATCCGGCGCCGATGCCTTGCAGTTTGTGGGGTCCTGGCTTGCCGCCTTCGAGGACGGGCGAGTCGGAGGGCTCGACAGCCACAGTCCTGACGGCGCTGTTGCGGGCCTTGAGCCCGCGCCCCGTGCCGCAGAGTGTGCCGCCGGTGCCTACGCCGGCTACAAAGATGTCGACCTTGCCGTCTGTGTCCTCCCAGATTTCCTGAGCCGTTGCGGCCTCGTGGCGCGCTGGGTTGGCGGGGTTGTCAAACTGTCCGGGCATCCACGAGCCGGGATTCTCGGCGAGTATCTGCTCGGCCTTGGCTATGGCACCCTTCATGCCCTCGCTCCCGGGCGTCAGCACAAGCTCGGCGCCGAGAGCCCTGAGGAGGCTCATGCGCTCGCGGCTCATGGTCTCGGGCATGGTCAGTATCAGCCTGTAGCCCTTTATTGAGGCCACCCATGCCAGTCCGATGCCGGTGTTGCCGCTTGTGGGTTCCACTATCATTGAGCCGGGCCTGAGCAGGCCCTTGGCCTCGGCGTCGGCTATCATGGCGTCTGCAACACGGTCTTTGACACTGCCTCCGGGGTTGAACGATTCGACCTTTGCGAGCAGTCTCGCCTTTAGGCCGAGCTCTTTTTCTATCCGCCGCACCTCTATCAGCGGAGTGCGGCCTATCAGCTCGAGGAGCGAATTGTGTATCTTTGCCATAGTTGTCTGTCTTGTGTCTTTATGTTGTCGTTTGTCATTGTCTCCTCTCAGCGGGCTATTGCCGCGGCCACCTGTGCCGCTATAGACTTCATGCCCTTCTGTGTGGGGTGTCCGTGGTCTTTGTCGATATCCTCGAGGGCGATGAGCTTCACGCCGTAGTGGCGGCAGATCTCCTCGGCGCTCTCGTTGATGTCGTGCCTGAGCTCCGAGTTGAGCAGGAAGTAGACCGTGGCCTTGGGATACAGCTCCCTGAGGCCCTCCATCATCCGGGCCATTGCCGGGCGGAATGTGTAGAGGTCGGCCTCTGTCCAGTCCTTATACTTGTATTCGCCCGCGGGCACTCCGGCCCATGAGTCGTTTGTGGCTCCGAACACCAGGATAATGTCGGGGTCTCCGAGGTTGTCCATGCGGGTGATGAACGAGCGGTCTCTGTAGTCCTTGTTGCGGTAGCCGCGGTGGCTGATGGTCGAGCCGGAGTATGAATTGTTCACACCGAGGCTCCAGGGCGAGTCGGCCGATGTGAGTATGCTCCACCATGTATGTCCCACGGAGTTGACGTCGGTGCGGCCCTTGCGGTCGCCCTGCCAGTACCATACGAGGTTGGTGTCCGGCTGGACATATCCCTGGAATGTCGAGTATGAGTCTCCGAGGATTGCGACCACCGGCTTGGAGCCGTATGCAGACATCAGAGACAGAAGCAGGAAGCTCAGGAAAAATAATTTTTTCATGTTACGGATTGTAAGAGGTTGAGTGCTTGAGCTGTGTTGTAACGCTTAGGCAAAATTAACGCTTTTTTTCTACATTCCGACTTATTGTATGGGATTTTTCACTAATTTTGCCATATCATCCTAACCACAACACCTATGGAACAAGAATTAGACTGGAAAAATCTTTCGTTCGGTTATAGACCCACCGACTATAACGTGCGTTGTCTCTACAAAGACGGCAAGTGGGGCGAGATCGAGGTCTCCCAAAGCGAGGAGGTCAACCTCCATATAGCCGCAACCTGTCTCCATTACGGACAGGAAATCTTTGAAGGTCTCAAGGCATTCCGTGGCAAGGACGGCAAGATACGCGTCTTCCGCCTTGAGGAGAATGCACGGCGCATAGCCGATTCCGCAAAGGGTATCCGCATGGCTCCCATCACCGAGGAGCTCTTCCGCGAGATGGTCCTCAAGGTGGTCAAGCTCAACGAGCGTTTCGTGCCCCCCTACGGCTCCGGCGCCTCGCTCTACATCCGTCCCCTCGAGATCGGCATCTCTGCCCAGGTAGGCGTCAAGCCCGCGACCGAATACCTCTTCATCATCCTCGTGACCCCCGTAGGTCCCTACTTCAAGACAGGCTTCAAGCCCACCAACATCTGCATCATGCGCCAGTACGACCGCGTGGCGCCCCGCGGCACCGGTGTCTGGAAGGTCGGAGGCAACTATGCCGCATCGCTCACCGCAGGCGAGCACGCCCACGAGCTCGGCTACTCGGCCGTCCTCTATCTCGACCCCAAGGAGAAGAAGTATCTCGACGAGTGCGGACCCGCCAACTTCATAGCCATCAAGGACGGCGTCTACATCACGCCCGCCTCAGACTCGATACTCCCCTCCATCACCAACAAGAGCCTCATGCAGCTTGCCGAGGATATGGGCCTGAAGGTTGAGCGCCGCCACATCACAGTCGAGGAGCTCGCAGAGGTCCAGGAAGCCGCCGCTGTCGGCACCGCCGCCGTAGCCTCGCCCGTCGGCCGCATCGACGACCTCGACACCGGCGTCAAGTATCAGATATCCAAGGACGGCAACCCCGGCCCCGTGGTGACCAAGCTCTACCAGACCCTCCAGGGCATCCAGTATGGCGACCTGCCCGACACCCACGGATGGTGTACGGTAGTGGAGTGAAAGACCTCACCATCATTGCCCGATAATGGACTTCAACAAAATAATCGATAAATATTACCCGGCGGACACCCTCCGCCGGGCAATTTATTTGAAACACTGCACGGCTGTGGCTTCTCTGGCCCTTGAGATTGCCGAGGCCAGGAGCCTGCCCCTCGACCCCGCCGAGGTCAGGGCCTCGGCCATGCTCCACGACATAGGCATATGGCTCACCGATGCCCGCGACATCGGCTGTCCCGGCTCGCTCCCCTATATCAGCCACGGCATCGTGGGGGCCAGTCTGCTGAGAGCCGAGGGCGCTCCCGAGAGCTGGGCCCGTGTGGCCGAGCGCCATACCGGAGCCGGAATAACGGCCTCGGAGGTCACGGCCCAGAATCTGCCCATCCCCCCCGCCGACTATATGCCCGAGAC
>JAIDJD010000476.1:7869-16959 GCA_029052375.1 Duncaniella sp.
CTGCTTGAGAGACTCGTGTGCTATGCGGACAAGTTCTACTCAAAGAGCGGCGACATGGCCCGCAAGCCACTCGACAAAGTGCGCCGCTCCATGGAACGCATCTCGCCCGAAACCCTCCGCCGCTTCGACGCCCTCCACCGGGAGTTCGGGCTTTAGGCCATGATATATCTACTACGATGAGATTATAATTATCAGTATGGCAAAAATCATAGTAAAAGACACGGATGTTAATATCCTGAAAGTAAACGGGGAAGATTATATCTGCATAACAGATATGTTGCGAGCTAAGGATGGAGATTTTTTTATTACAGATTGGTTGCGCAATCGTAATACATTAGAATATATTGGAATATGGGAGAAGGTATATAATCCAGGTTTTAATTATGGCGAATTCGCCATAATTAGAAATCAATCGGGTCTCAATAGTTTCAAAATCAGCGTCAAGGAATTTGTCACCCGAACCAATGCGATATCTTTACAAGCAAAAGCAGGCCGATATGGAGGTACTTATGCACATAAGGACATTGCATTTGAGTTTGCAATGTGGATTAGTCCTGAGTTCAAGATTTATATTGTCAAGGAGTTTCAGCGTCTTAAGGAAGAAGAACAGAAGCAACTCGGGTGGTCTGCTAAACGGGAATTGTCAAAGATAAATTATCGCATACATACAGATGCAATTAAACGTAATCTTGTCCCTGTTGAGGTTACAAAAGCTCAGGCAAGTGTGATATACGCCAGTGAAGCTGATGTGCTTAATGTGGCGATGTTCGGTAAGACTGCAAGGCAATGGCGTGAAGAAAACACTGATTCTAAAGGGAATATTCGCGATTATGCTTCGATTAATGAATTAATATGTCTTTCCAATATGGAGAATCTTAATGCTGTATTCATTGAACAAGGATTGTCACAAAGTGAGCGTTTGATAAAGCTTAATCAGATTGCTATTCACCAGATGGGTATTCTTGAGAGTGACGAAAACAATAAAATTCTTCTGAAATAGGTGAGTGTTGTTAAGTTTTCTTATAGTACGATACTTGCGATTGCTTTTCTCAGAAAAGATGTTTTATAACACATCCTGTTTCTTGTCGGGGAGCTGATTTTGTAGTAATTTTGCACCTTGAAACAGAAATGCCACAGAAATGAACGTAGTAGACAGATTTCTCCAATATGTGAAGTTTGACACCCAGAGCGATGAGCTCACAAACCTCACCCCCTCTACCCCCGGCCAGATGGTCTTTGCCGAGCATCTCGAGAAGGAGCTCCGTTCCATGGGTCTCCAGGACATATCGCTTGACGAGAACGGCTATCTCATGGCCACCCTTCCCTCGAACATCGACCGCAAGGTGCCCACTGTAGGCTTCATCGCACACCTCGACACATCGCCCGACATGAGCGGCCGCCATGTCTCGCCCCGCATCGTAGAGAACTATGACGGCGGAGACATCACCCTCAACGAGAAGGAGGGCATCGTGCTGTCGCCCCGCGACTTCCCCGAGCTCCTCGACTACAAGGGCCAGGCCCTGATAGTGACCGACGGCAACACTCTGCTCGGCGCCGACGACAAGGCCGGCATAGCCGAGATAATCACTGCCGTGGACTACCTGATACACCATCCCGAAATCAAGCACGGCCCCATACGCATAGCCTTCAACCCCGACGAGGAGATAGGGCAGGGCGCACATAAGTTCGATGTCGAGAGATTCGGCGCCGACTGGGCCTACACCATGGACGGCGGCGAGATTGGCGAGCTCGAGTATGAGAACTTCAACGCGGCCGTGGCCAAGGTGACCTTCAAGGGCCGCAACGTACATCCCGGCTATGCCAAGCACAAGATGCTCAACTCGCTCCGTGTGGCCAATCAGTTTGCCATCATGCTCCCCCGCTGGGAGACGCCCGAGCACACTGAGGGCTATGAGGGCTTCTATCACCTCGTGGGTGTCGAGGGCACCGTCGAGAAGACTGTCCTCACATACATAATCCGCGACCATGACCGCGACCGCTTCGAGCGCCGCAAGAAGGAGCTCGAGCATCTTACGCGCAAGGTCAACAACGAGTTTCCCGGCTGTGCATCGCTCGAGCTCAAGGACCAGTATTACAATATGCGCGAGAAGATCGAGCCCGTCATGCACATCGTGGACATAGCCATCAAGGCCATGGAAGAGGCCGGCGTCAAGCCCAAGGTGACCCCTATCCGCGGTGGCACAGACGGCGCCCAGCTTTCGTTCAAGGGCCTGCCCTGTCCCAATATCTTTGCCGGCGGTCTCAACTTCCACGGACGTTTTGAGTTTGTGCCCATCCCCTCGATGGAGAAGGCTTCTGACGTCATCGTCCAGATAGCCCGACTCGTAGCCGCCGAGTGAGGACACTCGTCGTAGTGGCCGGCCCTACCGCAAGCGGCAAGACCGGTCTCGCAATAGAACTGGCCGAGAGTCTCGGCACTGAGATTGTCAGTGCCGACTCCCGGCAGCTCTATATGGGGATACCTGTGGTCACGGCGGCCCCGTCCGACGCAGAGCTTGCGCGAGTCCCCCACCACTTTGTAGGCATTCTTCCGCTCGACGCCTATTACAGCGCCGCCCTCTACGAAGAGCAGGCTCTGGCCTGTCTCGACGATATATGGGAGCGCCGCGGCGACTATGCCGTGGTCTGCGGAGGCTCCATGATGTATATCGATGCGCTCACCAAGGGCATCGACCCCCTGCCGACCATCTCGCCCGAGGTGAGAGAGAGGGCGCTCGCCATATACACCGGGGGCGGCCTCGAAGCGCTTCACAAGACCCTTGCCGTGCTTGATCCGGACTATCTTGCCGCGGCAGACCTCTCAAACCACCGACGCCTGATCCATGCCATAGAGATATGCATGGAGTCGGGACAGCCAGCCTCGCTCCTGCGCACGGGGCGCGCCAAGGAGCGTCCGTTCAGGGTGGTCAAGATGGCCATAGGGCATACCCGCGAGGCTCTCTTCGACCGCATCAACCGCCGTGTAGACCTAATGGTGGAGCAGGGGCTCGAGGCCGAGGCCCGCGCCGTCTATCCGATGAGACATCTCAACTCGCTCAACACCGTAGGGCTCAAGGAGATGTTTGCCTGTTTCGACGGCCTCATGGACCGCGATACGGCCATAGCTCGCATAGCCAAGAACACGCGCGTATATGCCAAGAAACAGCTGCTGTGGCTCTCCAAAGACCCCTCGGTCAATATTCTCGACCCCTCGCGCCCCCTGTTGCCGCAGGCATTGTCTGTCCTCTGACCTTTGATTCAAAGACCTGCCTCGCCTCCGCTCAGGGATGCCGCGGCGTGAGAAAGACCGTGTTTAAATATTTTTAACAACAATCTTTCTCCAATAGGGGAGGGATTGTTTGTTATAAACCTGTAATCCGACAACGTTCAACACAAACACATTTATGTCATCCGTCACAAAAAAACCTGAGATTCCCCGCTGCAAGGATATCGTAGAATATATCTCCGGCTCTCTCAAGAAGAACTGGGAGCTGCAGGCTTTCACCGACCTTGGCCCCAGGCCTGTCTCCATGGCCTACAAGGATGTGGCCCGCAAGATAGCCAAGCTCCACATACTGTTTGAGGAATCAGGCGTGAGGCGCGGAGACAAGATTGTGCTCTGCGGCAAGAACTCGTCCATGTGGTGTGTGGCTTTTCTCGCCACGGTCTCCTACGGCGCCGTCATCGTGCCTATACTGCCCGATTTCAAGCCGGACAACATACAGAATCTCACAGTACACGCAGACGCCGTCCTGGCCTTCATGGACGAGAGCCACTGGGACTCGCTCAACCCCGACGGAATGCCCGGGCTTAAAGGCTGTGTCTCGCTCGGCGACTTCTCGCTCCTCTACAGCCGCTGCAAGAAGCTCGACAAGGCGCGCGAACATCTCAACGAGCTCTTCGGCAAGAAGTATCCCAGCCGTTTCGGCCCTGAGGACGTAGACTACTTCGAGCCCGCGCCCGAAGACCTCTGCCTCATATCCTACACCTCAGGCTCGACCGGATTCTCCAAAGGCGTCATGCTGCCCTGCCGCTCGCTCTGGAGCAATCTCTGTTTCTGCAACGAGCATCTCCCCTCGGCTCCCGGCGACGGCGTTGTGTGTATGCTGCCCCTGGCACATATGTATGGCCTCACTATAGATATGCTGCGCCCCTTCTCGAGCGGATGCCATATACGCATCCTCACCCGCACACCCTCGCCCCGTGTGCTTGTCGAGGCTTTTGCCGAGGTGAAGCCCAAGGTGATAGTGGTGGTGCCGCTCATCATCGAGAAGATAATACGCACACGCGTCTTCCCCCTGCTCGAGAAGCCTCTGATGAAGATACTGCTCAAGGTCCCCTTTGTCGACGACAAGCTGCTCGGCAAGGTCAAGGCCCGACTCGAGGAGACCTTCGGCGGGAATCTCAGCGAGCTGATAATAGGCGGCGCGGCCCTCAACCGCGATGTCGAGAAGTTTCTCCGCCGCATAGAGTTTCCATACACCGTGGGCTACGGCATGACCGAGTGCGGCCCGCTGATAGCCTATGCGCCGTGGGACAAGAACCAGATGGCGTCTTGCGGCAAGGCTGTAGACCGCATGGAGGCGCGCATCCTCTCGCCAGACCCCGCTGTGACGCCCGGCGTGCTGCAGGTGAGGGGCGACAACGTGATGCTCGGCTATTACAAGAACGCCGAGGCCACCGAGGGCGCCCTCAGGGACGGATGGCTCACTACGGGAGACATCTGCAACATAGACAGCAGGGGATTCATCTTCATCCGCGGCCGCGACAAGAACATGATACTCGGCCCCTCCGGACAGAACATCTATCCAGAGGAGATCGAGGACAAGCTCAACAATATGCCCTACGTGGCCGAGAGCCTCGTGGTGGACGCCGGCAAGGGGCGCCTCAAGGCGCTGATATTCCCCGATCTCGAGAGCGCCGCGTCTCAGAGTCTCTCTGAAGAGCAGATGAGGGCGATAATGGACGAGAACATCAAGGCTCTCAACTCTGAGCTCCCGGCCTATTCGCAGATCAGCTCTGTGGTCATACGCCAGGAAGAGTTTGAGAAGACGCCCAAACGCTCTATAAAGCGCTATCTATATCAGTAGGAGGCACCCCGCCGGTCAGGCTCGAGTTGTAGTATCTCGTGTCTCCGGTGACCTCCCTGCCGACAAAGGGGGGCAGGGGAGGGCGGCAGTCGGCCGAGGGCATCTCCACCTCGGCCACCACAAGCCCCTCGAGGCGGCCGTGAAACTCGTCTACCTCCCATGTCCAGCCCTCGGAAGGGACTATCCATCGGGTCTTCTCGATGGCCCATCCTCCGGCCAGGCTCGCGGCCATCCGGTCGGCGTCCGAGGCCGGGATTTCATACTCCCACTCCTCGCGCTCCAAGCCATGGTTCATGCCCTTGACGGTGAGCCATCCGCGCGAGCCGCAGACGCGGACACGCACGGTGGGCCGAGGCGCCGCCGAGAGATACGCCTGGCGCATCTCCCTGCTCTCAGAGGCCATCTCGCGGTAGGCCGCCGAGGCCACCAGAAATTTTCGTTCTATCTCTTTAGCCATAGTTTTTTATTGTCGTATAGTTGCCACAGGTAGATGACTTATTGCTTTTTTTGATTATATTTGCAACAAAATTACTCAATCTTTTGCCGTCAGGCAAGAGGATTGACTTCCTATCAGCTTTTCGTTTGAATTGAGGTACATTATTTCTGTCATATTATCCATGCTCGCCGTCTGCACAGGGGCCGTCCCCGTACAGAATCCGGGAGCCGCCGTCTACACTGACCTTAACGGCAAGGTGACCGATGCCGCGACAGGCGAGGCTGTCCCCTTTGCCACGGTCTTTCTCAAGGGTTCGGAGCGCGGTGTGCTCACAGAGGACGACGGCCGTTACCGCATACAGACAGCCCACCGCTTCGACTCCATCATGGTCAGCGCCATGGGCTACGAGACCATAGCCGTCCCGGCCGGCAAGAGGCGCAAGGGCGGCAGGATGACCGTCAATGTCTCGCTGACGCCCACAGGCGTGATGCTCGGCGAGGTGACCGTCAAGCCCCGGCGCGAGAAATATTCCAAGAAAGACAATCCCGCCGTGCAGATGATGGAGAAGATACGTGCCCGCCAGGATTCGGGCAACCCTGCTCTGCGCCACCCCTACTACTCTTTTGACAAGTACGAGATCATCACCCTCGGCGTCAAGGACTACAAGCACTACCTGCCGATGGACACCTCGGGCCGCTCGGCCAAGATGTTCAACTTCCTCACACAGTATATAGACACCTCGTCCATAACGGGCGAGCCGGTGCTCAATCTATCCGTGCGCGAGAAGTCGTCGCAGGTCTACAACCGGCGCGACCCGCGGTCTGTCAAGGAGTATGTCCTCGGCCTGCGCAATGCCGGCCTGGACGAGATTATGGATCCCAAGTCGATGCAGAAGATGTTCGAGGACGTGCTCAGGGAGATAGACCTCTATCAGAACGACATCCCCCTCTTCCAGGTGCGCTTTGTCAGCCCCCTCTCGCGCATAGCCCCGGACTTCTACAAGTTCTATCTGACAGACACTGTGGTGATGGACTCCGTCCCCTGCTACGAGCTGACGTTCGTGCCCCACAACTCGTCGCAGATGGGCTTTACGGGCAGGATGTACGTGGCCGCGGGAGACTCCACGATGTTCCTGCGCCGCATCACACTGCGCGTCCCCCACAACATCAATCTCAACTTTGTCAGCGACCTTGCCGTGACCCAGACCTTTGACCGCGCCGAGGACGGCTCGCGCCTCAAGACGTCGGACGAGCTGGCCTTCGAGGCCTCCTGGCTCCCCGGTCTGCCGGGTGTGACAGGCACGCGCAGAGTGAGATATACGGGCCACAGGTTCGAGCCTGCGCCAGACTCGTCCATCTACGAGCGCGGCTTGCGTCAGGTGATAGACCCGGCTGTCTACTCGCGCGGCGAGGATTTCTGGGCCGACGCACGCAAGATGCCCTTGCAGTATGGCGAGGCCAACATAGGCCGCATGATGGCCGACCTGCGCGGAAAGCCCCTCTATTACTACGGCGAGAAGACTGTCAGGCTGCTCGGCATAGGGTATGTGGCCACGGGCAATCCCTCAAGGTTTGACATAGGCAAGCTGTTGACCTTCGTGACGTACAACGACGTCGAGGGGCTGCGCCTGCGCTTCGGAGGCATGACCACGGCCAACCTCTCCAAGCGCCTCTTCGGGCGCGGCTATGCCGCCTATGGCTTCAAGGACCACAGGTGGAAATACCAGGTGGAGGCCGAATACTCGTTCAACGACAAGGAATACCATGCCCGCGAGTTTCCCGTACACTCTCTGACGCTCACCTCGGCCTACGACATGAAGAGGATGGGCGAGTCTTTCGAGTCTACCAACTCGGACAACATCTTCGACGCCATCAAGAGCCAGCGCGACGTGATGATGCTCTACGAGCGCCTCAACTCTCTCACCTACAAGATGGAGAACGAGCACAACTTCAGTGTCTCGGCCACCCTGCGCCACGTGCGCCGCGAGCCGTGCCGCTACCTCACCTTCACAGACGGCTTCGGCAGGCAGGTGTCCCACTACAACAACGTCTCGGCCACGGCCGAGATACGCTGGGCGCCGGGCGAGAAGTTCTATCAGGGCCGCAACAGCCGCAGGCCCATCAACTTCGATGCTCCCGTCTTCACCCTCAGCCACACTTGGGGTCCGCGCGGTGTCCTCGGCAACAACTGGGCCATAGCCAAGACCGAACTCTCGTTCAGCAAGAAGTTCTGGCTCTCGGCCTTCGGCGACATAGACCTCTACATCAAGGGCTCGCACGTATGGACACAGGTCTCGTATCCCGACCTGCTTAAGCCTTCGGTCAACTCTTCGTACATGATCAGGGCCAGGTCTTTCACACTGCTCAGGTCTATGGAATTCATCAACGACTCACAGCTCGAGCTTCACGCCACATACTGGACCAAGGGCCTTATCTTCAATCAGATTCCATATGTCAGGAAGCTCAAGATGCGCGAGGTCTTCTTTGTGCGCGCCCTCTGGGGCCACCTCAGCCGCAAGAACCGTCCGCAGGACAATCCCTCGCTCTTCCGTTTTCCCGAAGGCGCTCCGGCCTACCGCATGGGGGCCACCCCGTATGTCGAGGCCGGCGTAGGCCTAGACAATATTCTGAGGGTCTTGCGCGTTGACTATACACACCGTTTCACTTATCTCCATCATCCCGGCGCCCTCAAGAACGCCGTCCGGTTCAGAGTACACTTCTCGTTTTAGCGACGCAATATCCCTTTTATTTCAACATACAACCTCTTATACACATTCTCCGAGCACATCTATCATGAGATTCCGTCAATCAGCTCTCGCGGCCCTGGCCGCCGCCAGTATCATTGCCCCGTCCGGCCTCTCGGCCGAGGTAAAACGCGGCCAGAAGACATTGGGCGTATCGGCCGGATATGTCACTCTGAACAGGAGCGCCTCAGCCGGCCTTAACTTCAGCTACGCCTTCTCGCGCCATTTTGTGCTGGCCCCGAGTGTGGATTATGTGTTCCGCAACGAGAATCTCGACGGGATGCTCCTTAACGTCGACTATATTGGCCCCTGGCAGCTGGCGGCCTCGGACAAGTGGTTTGTCTATCATATCATAGGCCTCAACTACGGCTCGTGGAGCACACACGCCGTAGACCCCGTGAGCAACGACGACGTCACCTCGCGCAAGAGCCATCCGGGCTTGAACTTCGGCGCCGGTGTGGCCTTTGATGTCAAGCCGACGCTGCGCCTGAAAGTCCAGGGCAAGTACAACTGGATGAAACATCACAGCTCCGGCCTCTTCAGCGTAGGCATCTCGTACGTCTTCTGAGAGACGCCCCCGAGGGCATACACTGCGCCCGCATTATCGACACGATAATGCGGGCGCAGTGTGTCTACAGCCTCCACGAGCTGTCCTCGCAGGCTCTGGCGGGGCAGAGTGTCTCCGCTGAGTGTCTCCGCTGTAGATATGCGATATATAAAAGGTGCCGCGGCTTCACAGTCGCGGCACCCCTGATAATAGTGCATAAATCTATTCAGAAATCTATACTAATCTATATATTACATGAAAAAACCATTTTCAG
>JAIDJD010000477.1 GCA_029052375.1 Duncaniella sp.
AGGTTGTACTTCTTGGCCAGGTCCCAGTGGGGAAGGGCGTCGGCCGAGAGCTCGGGCATCTTGCCGCCCTCCTTCTCCACGACGTTGTCCTCGGCGGTCTTGCCCTCGGGGACAGCCTCGCAGGGGATGTTGGGGATGGAGAGGAGCGTCGAGCGTATGTCGGCCTCGGCGGCGGACAGGGCGTCGTTGAGCTCGCGGAGGCGCTCCTTGCCTGCGGCCACTTCTTTCTTGGCCTCGTCGGCCTCTTCGCGCTTGCCCTCCTTCATGAGGCGGCCTATAGAGTCGGCCTTCTTCTTGAGGTCGGCGGCGATGTTGTCTGCCTCGAACTGGAGGCTCTTGCGCCTGTCGTCCAGGGCCATCACGTTGCTGATGGCCTCTGAGCCGTCAAAGCCCTTGACGGCGAGGCGCTCTATGATGTATTGGGGGTTTTCCTTTATCTGCTGCAGTGTTAGCATTGTGTGTCAGTGATTACGGTTGTGCAGGGGGTGGGAGTATATCGGTTGTCTTAGCTGTGGCGGCGGGCTCAGGCGAGCAGTTCCTTCACCTTGGCCGAGATGGCGCGGCCGTCGGCGCGGCCGGCGAGGGCCTTGGAGGCCACGCCCATCACCTTGCCCATCTCCTTGGCCGAGGTGGCGCCCACCTCGGCTATGATGCGGGCGAGCTCGGCGGCGAGCTCCTCGTCCGAGAGCTGCTTGGGCAGGTATTCCTCTATCACAGCGGCCTCGGCCAGCTCGTTGTCGCGGAGGTCGAGGCGGTTCTGCTGGTCGTAGATGGCGGCGGTCTCCTTGCGCTGCTTGGCCATCTTGGCCAGAATCTTCATGGCCTGGTCGTCTGTGAGGACTCCGTCGGCGCCCTTGGCGGTCTTGGCCTCGATGAACTCTTTCTTAATGCCGCGGAGAGTCTCGAGGCGCACCTTCTCGCGGGCAAGCATGGCGGCCTTGATGTCGGCCGATATCTTGTCAAACAAATCCATTGTCTTCAGAGTATTTTAATTATCTTGCAAAGGTAGCAATTAACAATCAGATATGCAAAAAAAGCTAATGGAGCGGGTCTCGGGAGGAGGCAATTTTTCGGCCGCGGCGACGTTTATATATATGATGTCCCGGCACGCCCCCCGCGCGCAAGTCCGGGAATACACCAATCTTCCACACAGAAATGCCATTGATTTTCCGCATCGCTCTCTCCATCCTGCTCACCATACTCCCCGCCGCGGCCGCCGGACAGGGCAAGGTGAAGCTCCACGGCAAGGTGACAGACGCCAACAACGACCCCGTGGAGTTTACCACCGTGCGCATAGGTGGCACCGCCACAGGCACCACCACAAGCCTCGAGGGAGACTATACACTGACCTGCGCCAAGGCCGACACCATAGTGGTCTACTTCTCGTGCATCGGATTCAGGGAGGTGAAGAAGACTCTCATCGACCCGCAGGAAGATGTCGCGCTCAACGTCCTGCTGCCCATGGACACCGAACTGCTCCAGCAGGTCGAGGTAGTGGAGCTGAAAAAGCAGACAGGCTCTGTGGATCGCCTCGACATCAAGGACATAAAGCGCTCGCCCGACGCATCGGGCGGCAGCGTCGAGGCCGTGCTGACGACCATGGCGGGCGTCACGGGCAGCAACGAGATGTCGTCCCAGTACTCCGTGCGCGGAGGCAGCTATGACGAGAACTCAGTATATATCAACGGCATTGAGGTCTACCGGCCCCAGCTCGTAAGCTCGGGACAGCAGGAGGGCCTCTCTATCATCAACCCCGACCTCGTTGGGGCCATCGGCTTCTCGACGGGCGGATTCCCGGCCGAGTACGGCGACAAGATGTCGTCCGTGCTAGACATCACATACCGCCAGCCCGAGGCGTTCGAGGGCTCGGTGTCGGCCTCGCTCATGGGTGCCTCGCTCGCCTTGGGCCAGGGCACCAAGAGGTTCAGCCAGCTGCACGGCATTCGCTACAAGAAAAACTCTTCGCTGCTGAGTTCGATGGACACCAAGGGCGAGTATGACCCCTCGTTCTTCGACTACCAGACATCAGTGACGGGGCGCATCAGCGAGCGCCTCACCGTCTCGCTGCTCGGCAACATCTCGCTCAACCGCTATCTCTTCACCCCGGCCAACAGGACCACGACCTTCGGCACCTCTACCGACGCCAAGCAGTTTACGGTCTACTTCGACGGCCACGAGCGAGACCGCTTCGAGACATACTTCGGCGCCCTGTCGGTAGACTGGCGCCCCTCGAGGGGCACGTCGCTGCAGCTGCTCGGCTCGGGCTACCTGACCAACGAGCTTGTCTCCTACGACATCTCGGGCGAGTACTGGCTGGACCAGGCAGGCACCTCGGACATCGGCGGCGAGCTCGGCGTGGGACGCTATCACGAACACGCCCGCAACCGCCTCAAGGCCTCGGTCCTGGCCCTCACCTTGCGCGGACAGACGGCCGTCAACCGACAGCACACCCTCTCGTACGGCGTCAGCGTCCAGAGCGAGAAGATCATGGACCGCTCGCGCGAGTGGGAGCTGAGAGACTCTGCCGGATTCTCGCTCCCCTCTCTGCCAGACCGCCTGCAGATGGTCTACAACCTGGCCTCGCACCACGACATCTCGTCTACCCGCCTCTCCGTCTGGGCCCAGGACGCATGGAAGTTCAACACCTCGGCGGGATTCTTCACGCTCAACGCGGGCGTGCGCCTCAGCCACTGGAGCTTCAACAAGGAGACCCTCGTCAGCCCCCGCGTCACTCTCGGCTTCATCCCCGACAGGCATCCCGGATGGGGATTCCGCGTGGCCACGGGTCTGTACTACCAGGCTCCGTTCTACAAGGAGTTCCGTATGCCCGTCACCGACGGCGACGGCAACCGGACCATCATCCTCAACAATCAGATCAAGAGCCAGCGCAGCTTCCACCTCATAGGCGGCGCCGACTACACGTTCCGCAGCTTCGGACGCCCCTTCAGGCTCTCAGGCGAGGTCTACTACAAGGCGCTCTCCAACCTCGTGCCATACGAGATAGACAATCTCAAGATAGTCTACTCGGGCCTCAACGAGTCGTCGGGCCACGCCATGGGCCTGGACATGAAGCTATTCGGCCAGTTTGTGCCGGGGAGCGACTCATGGATCAGCTTCTCGCTGATGAACACGTCCGAGAACCTCCGAGGCGTCAGGGTGCCCCGCCCCACCGACCGCAGCTACAGCCTCGGCCTCTTCTTCACAGACTTCTTCCCCAAGGTGCCAAGGCTAAAGTTCTCGCTCAGAGGCATCTTCATGCAGGGCCTCCCCTCCACGTCGCCCCACTCGAGCCGAGACAAAGGATACTTCCGTATGCCTCCCTACAAGCGCGTGGACGCAGGTCTCTCATATGCCCTCGTGTCGCCGCCCAAAGAGGGCGAGCCGCGCACAGGCCTGAAACGACACCTCAAGAGCGTATGGCTCGGCTTGGATGCCTTCAACCTGCTGGACATCACCAACGTAGCATCATACTACTGGGTGACGGACGTCAACGACATACAGTATGCTGTCCCCAACTACCTGACCCGGCGCCAGTTCAACGTCCGCCTCAGCGTGGACTTCTGAGAGAGGTGACGGTAGCGGAATGCCAAGAAGCGCCGGAGGCAGAACCCTTGTGAGCCACTCCGACGGCGGAGCCGTCGAATTTACCAAAGCCCCACGAATTTATTCGTGGGGTCCTAACAATCTTCAAATATTTCAACCGCGGAGCGGTTGCACATATCCGCCAATGGGTCTAGACCCTATGATACGATATATGCAACCGCTCCGCGGTTGATTTTTTTATTGTCTGTATACCCCACGAATGAATTCGTGGGGCTTTGGTAAATGCAACGGCTCCGCCGTTACCTATATATATATACTTATAGGAACTGGCTCACGAGTATCACGGCTATAAGCACAGGGGCTATCCACTTGACAACGAAACGAATCAGGCCGAGGGCGCGCGAATGCAGGGCGCCGTCGTTGGTGACCTGAGAGCGAAAAAAGCTCTCGGGGGCCACCCACCCCATGTATATGCAGAGCAGGATGCCGCCGACGGGCAGCATGATGTTGGTGGCCACCGTGTCGAGAAAGTCAAAGATGGTGAGCTCGGCTATCCTGAAACCGCTCCACGCGCCCACAGAGAGCGAGCACACGGGGCTGAGAATCAGCAGCGGCAGGCACACAAGCACACAGGCGCGGCGGCGCGAGATGCGCAAGCGGGTCTTGAGGAAGCTGACCGACACCTCGGCCAGCGAGATGGTAGAGGTGAAGGCCGCCACGGTGAGCAGCAGGAAGAAGAGCGCCGACCACCACCGTCCGCCACCCATCTGAGCGAAGATCTCGGGGAGCGTCACAAAGACAAGGGCCGAACCCGCGAGGTCTGCGTCGCCGAGGCCGAAGGTCATGACCGCGGGAAAGATGATGACGCCCATCAGCACAGCCACGAGCAGGTCGAGCACCGAGACGGTCACAGCCGTGCGCGTCAGCTTGGTAGAGGACGGGAAATAGCTTGAGTATGTGATGAGGATGCCCATGGCGAGGCTGAGCGAGAAGAAAGCCTGGCCCAGGGCGTTGACCACCGTCGAGGCCGTCACGAGCGAGAAGTCGGGCTTGAGAAAGAAGGCGAGACCCTCGCCGGCTCCGGGCAGGGAGAGCGACACGCCGCAGAACACGAGCAGAAGCACGAACAGCAATGGCATCATGATGTTGGACATCCGCTCGATGCCCCCCTGCACGCCCTTGAGCAACACAAAGAGATTGGCGAGAATCATCACTACTGTCATAAATATCGGCCTCCACGTCCCCGCTATATAGCTGCCCATGGCCGAGCGGAACGACTCTTCTGTCTCGCCCCCGGCATAGAGGGCTCCCGAGAGAGACTGCACGAGGTATTCGAAGGTCCAGCCGGACACCACCATGTAGAACGACAATATCAGGTACGAGGCCGTGATGGCCAGGAGGCCCGTCAGCCACCACGATTTATGCTCGGGCGTCACCTTGCGGAACACTCCGGCGGCATCGCTCTCGCCGCCGCGCCCGAGCGCAAACTCGGCCGTCATCACCGGGATGCCGAGCAGGAAGATGCAGAGAATGTAGACAAGGAGAAAGGCGGCGCCGCCGTTGGCCTGTGCCTCGGCCGGAAAACGCCATACATTGCCGAGGCCCAC
>JAIDJD010000478.1 GCA_029052375.1 Duncaniella sp.
AAGGACAGCTCCGCCGGCGGCCGCGACATGACAGCGCCACCGGCCCGGCTCAAGCCTCTGTCGAGAGAGCGTCATCTGTTGCGTGTGGTCTTCTGGCCTTCGCGGGCCCTGACGTTGTCGTTGCGGCCGCGCGTGCGCACCAGCGAGATAGAGTCTATGTAGCTGACCTCATCCTCCGGAGCCACATAGCGGATGAATCCGCGCAGCTCCGTGGCCACCTTGGCCGAGTCGAGCACGAGGGTCAGGCGCTGGCGGCGCTCGTTGTCGGAGGTGTTGAGCGAGACATACTCCGAGGTGCCGTCGTTATAGTCGGCTATGAGCATGAGGGTAATGGGGGCCTGGGTCATGACACCCCTGGCCGAGAGCGTATAGCGGTCTCCGCGCTCCCAGTTCTTGTCGCGGAAGAGAGTGACGCTGACATAGTCTGCGGGGACATACGGATAGATGCGCCTCAGCGACGGACCCGTCCAGAGATTGACCGAGTCTCCGTCCACGCTCGCCGAACGTGTCGGCACAGCGCTCTGCGCTCCGCGCGTCTCGGCATCCTTGATGCGCTCCTGGAGTATCTTCTCCACCTCTTCGGACACCTCCATGAACTTGTCGAGGTTGCGCCCGTACCAGTACAGCGACGAGTCGAACTCTACTGAGGTGACGCCGTGGCGCATCAGGACAGACTGCTTGAGGGCAAGCTTCATGGTGTCCTTGCGGAACTCGCGCTGGGAGGTCTCGACCACGGCCTCGCCCACATATATGTCGGCGAGAAGGGGCGCCATCCTCTCAGGCGGCACCACACCGTCGGGAATCTTGTTGCAGGCCGCCAAGGCAAGGGCGCCGAGGACGGCGGCAGGGAGCAAACGCAGGGTGTTCATGGCTGGGCGTGGAGGGGTTCAGAGCTTGCGCAGATCGGCAGGCGCCTGGATATAGCGGTGATAGAAGACGATGAGCGCAAAGATGCCGCAGCAGATAGAGGCATCGGCCAGATTGAACACAGGGTGGAAAAACTCAAACACCTCGCCGCCAACGAAGGGCATCCACGATGGCCACGTGAAGGAGAAGAGAGGGAAGTAGAGCATATCCACCACCCTGCCCATGCCGAGCGAGGCATATCCCTCGCCCCAGGGGACAAACTGTGCCACCTGCGGAGGATAGGGATTGTCGAAGACAAGGCCGTAGAAGAGGCAGTCGAAGATGTTGCCGGCCGCCCCGGCTATGATGAAAGCGAGACAGACGGCATATCCGGCAGGCACACGCGGGATGCGCACCACCTTGCCGAGATACACGCCGAGGGCGCCCACCACCGCTACGCGAAAGAGGGTGAGGGCAAGCTTGCTGCCTATGGTCATGCCGAAGGCCATGCCGTTGTTCTCGATGAAGAGCAGGCGGAACCAACTGAATATCATCAGTTCCTCGCCCAGATAGAACGAGGTCTTGACCCAAATCTTGAACATCTGGTCGAGGACGACCACCAGTATAATGATAGCGAGAGAGGTGTATGCAAGCTTGCGTCGCATCTGGTCTTATGAGGGTGTAATTGGCTTACTTCCTGTCTGACTGCTTTCTTTCTGACATCTTGCCCTCTACCGAGCGGGTAGCGTGGGGGACGGCGCGGAGACGCTCGGCGGGGATGAGCTCGCCGGTGACACAGCAGACGCCGTAGGTCTTGTTCTCGATACGGATGAGGGCGTTGCGCAGGTGCTGTATGAACTTTGCCTGGCGCTGGGCAAGCTGTCCGGCCTCCTCCTTGGAGAGGGTCGAGG
>JAIDJD010000479.1 GCA_029052375.1 Duncaniella sp.
TTCGCCCACAAGGCCGAAACCACACTTCTCAGCCACGCGTCTCGAAGAGACATTCTTCTTGTCTGTGGTTATCAGCAGGCTCGACAGACCGAGCTTGGCCGAACAATAGTCCATGAACCCCCCGAGGGCCTCAGGCGTCAGCCCGCACCCCCACAGAGGATGGCCTATCCAATAGCCTGCCTCACGCTCGTTCTCGACAAGCGGGAAATGCTCATCGCCTTCAGGGACAAGGCCAATGCACCCCACAGGCTCGCCGGTCTCCAGCAATACCATGGCGAACGTATCCGGATTAGGGCGAAACACCTCGCGTATCACCCACAGGCTCATCTCGACAGACGTGTGCGCGGGCCACAGAGCCAGCTCGCTCACCCGCGGGTCCGAGGCATACTTGTACAGCGCCTCGGCATCCCCGTCTCGCCACGGCCTTAGCCCAAGGCGTCCGGTCACTATTGCAAAATCGTTTTCCATGGTTGCAAATTTAAGAAATAAATCTCAGTCGAGAGCCGCTGCGGAATATACTTCGCGACAAAAAAAAATCGCCGCAGCAAATCCGCTGAAATATGACCAATTTTTAGTACCTTTGTTTTCCAAATCCTTATATCTGAAACCATTCATGAGGCTCTCAGCCCCAATCTCCGACTATTCATGCACATTTCTGTACGCCTGTCTCTTCTGATATCGCTGATAGCGTTGTCATTCTCGACACTGCCGGCCAGCCCCCGTGTCAGCCGCGAACGCATGGCCGAGGTCTACCGCGAATCCTCCACCCCATACAAGTACGGACTGGCCGTGGCTCCGCAAGACAACAGCCACAAGATAGACTGCCCGACGGTATTCCGCGAGCAGGACAAGTGGTATATGACCTATGTTGTCTACAACGGCAGCGGAGGCAAGGACGGACGCGGATATGAGACATGGATAGCCGAGAGCGACAACCTGCTTGAATGGAAGACCCTCGGAAGGATACTCTCCTACAGAGACGCCGGGTGGGACCTCAACCAGCGCGGAGGCTTCCCGGCTCTCATAGATATGGACTGGGGAGGCACCTGCTCCCTCGGACGTCACGACGGCCGATGCTGGATGACGTATATCGGCGGCGAGGGCAAGGGCTACGAGGCCATCAGCGCCCCGCTTGGCGTAGGGCTTGCCTGGACAGAGGGCAGTCCAGCCACAGCACACGAATGGATGTCGCTCGACCGACCTGTGCTCTCCGTCACAGACAAGGATGTCCAGTGGTGGGAGTCGCTGACAGAATACAAAAGCACCGTCTTCAACGACCATGCCAAGACGCTCGGCGCTCCGTTCGTCATGTACTACAACGCCGGAGGCATCAATCCGGCCAACGGAGTGAAAGGCGAGCGCATAGGCATAGCCCTCTCTGACGACATGACCCACTGGCGCCGTTACGAGGGCAATCCCGTATTCTCACACGAGACCCGGGGCACCATCACGGGCGACGCCCAGATAGTGCGCATGGGCGACCTCTACGTGATGTTCTACTTCTCGGCCTTCAATCCCACGAGGCGATACAAGGCTTACAATACATTTGCCTGCAGCTACGACCTTGTCAACTGGGTAGACTGGGATGGAGACGACCTCATATATCCCACGCGCGACTACGACGAGATGTTCGCCCACAAGAGCTGGCTCGTCAAGCACGACGGCGTGGTCTATCACTTCTACTGTGCCGTCAACAATGCCGGACAGCGCGGCATAGCCGTGGCCACAAGCAAGCCTATGGGCACATCTTCTGTCAC
>JAIDJD010000048.1 GCA_029052375.1 Duncaniella sp.
ATCGTCGGCAGGGTCATTTGTGTATAAGAGACAGGTGTGCAAGTTTGTGCCTGCCTCCGGCGCGGCATCGCGTATGTTCAAGGCTCTCTTCGAGTATGCAGACGGCGGCACCGACGAGCTGGCCGAGGGCACACCCGTGGCCAAGCTGATAGCCTCGATAGACAAGCTCCCCTTCCTTCCCGAGCTGGGCGAGGCCTGCCTCAAGCTCTACGGCAAGAAGCTCGACGAGCTCCTCGCCGAGGGCCGCAACCGCGACGTCATCAGAGCCATCGTCAGCTCGGAGGGCATGAACTACGGCGGTCTGCCCAAGGGCCTGCTCAAGTTCCACTCCTATCCCGAAGGCTCGCGCACACCTATCGAGGAACACCTCACCGAGGGTGCCCAGACCGCTGCCAACTCCAAGGGCATCGTCAATCTCCACTTCACCGTCTCGGCCAACCACCGCAAGCTCTTCGAGGAGAAGCTGGCCGAGGTGATTCCCGCCACAGAGGCCCGCACGGGCGTCAAGTTCAACGTCTCGCTCTCCGAGCAGAAGCCCTCGACAGACACGATAGCCGTCAATCCCGACAACACCCCCTTCCTGGAGGACGGCAAGCTCCTCTTCCGTCCCGGCGGCCACGGCGCCCTCATCCGCAACCTCGGCGACATCGACAGCGCTGTGGTCTTCATCAAGAACATAGACAATGTGGTGCCCGACTCGCGCCGCGCAGACACCATCCGGTACAAGGAGGTGCTCGGCGGCCTGCTGCTCCAGGTGCATGACCAGATAGAGGAAGACCTCCAGGCTCTCGAAGAGAAGGTCTACACTCCCGCCGACCTGCGCCGCATGGCCGAGTATCTCCGCGATGTCCTCAACATCACGGACGCCAGGCTCGACGATATGAAGGACGACGAGGTGGTGGAGTATCTCAAGGCCAAGTACAACCGTCCTCTCCGTGTCTGCGGCATGGTGCGCAACGAGGGCGAGCCCGGCGGCGGCCCCTTCCTGGCCTACAACCCCGACGGCTCGGCTTCGCCCCAGATACTCGAGAGCAACCAGGTGGACCTCTCCAACCCCGAGTACAAGAAGATGATGTCCGAGGCCACACACTTCAATCCCGTAGACCTCGTGTGCTACATCAAGGATATACACGGACGCAAGTTTGACCTGCCCCTCTATGCAGACCCCGCCACAGGCTTCATCTCTTCCAAGTCGAGCCACGGCAAGGAGCTGCGCGCCATGGAGCTCCCCGGCCTCTGGAACGGCGCCATGAGCGACTGGAACACCGTCTTTGTAGAGGTGCCCGTATCGACCTTCAACCCCGTCAAGACCGTCAACGACCTGCTCCGTCCCGCCCATCAGGGCTGAACGTCGCCCGAGACGCCGTCTGCGCGGACATGACAGGACAAGGGCCATCCCTCCGGGCTCGGAGGGGTGGCCCTCCTTTCGGGGCAACAAATCCCGCTCCGGGGTTGTTCTATCCTAAGAAAACAACCGCAATTTATGAGCAAGAGAGACATCATGATGAAAATATGGCAGGAGAGCTTCAGCGACCCGCGGAGCTACGTGGCCATGTACTTCGACCGTGTCTACCGCGACGACGAGGCCCTCACGCTCGCCGACGCCCAGGGCGATACGGTCAGCTCGCTGTTTCTGCAGCATTACAGCCTCACCTTCCACGGGACGCCGCAGCCCGTCAGCTACGTGGCCGGGGCGGCCACCCGGCGCTCCCAGCGCGGCAAGGGCTATATGTCCCGGCTCATTACCGAGGCCCTGAAGGCCTCGGCCGCCCGAGGCGACATGATGTGTACGCTTATACCCTCGAGCGAGCATCTCTACTTTTTTTATGCCCGCTTCGGCTTCGAGACGCTCTTCTACACCAAGGAACAGCGCTTCACCTCGCTGCATACATTCCCGGTCTCCGGCGAGTATGTCAGCCTCCCGGGACGTCCCGACGACGAGGTGTGGAGCGCCTTCGACCGCTTCCAGAGGTCGCGGCGCTGCTATGTCTGCCATACGCGCCGCCAGTTTGACAATATCCTGGCCGACCTCGAGGCCGAGGGGGGCATCTTTGTGGTGACCGGCGCCGACGACCCCGACACGGGTCCGAGGATAGTCTCCATGGCCTGGGCGGTGCGCAGGGACGACCTGCTCCTCGTCACCGACGTCATGGGCGAGGACGAGGATGCCCGCACGGCCTCGCTGCGCGAGCTGCGCAGGCTCTGTCCCGGCGTCCCGTTCCTGCTCTACGGACGCCCGACAGACAGCATAGGCGGGCGCCTCATGCCGCGCGGCATGGGACGTGTGGTCAACGCCGGCATGGCTCTCTCGGCCCTGGCCGCGGCCTATCCCGGATTCTCGTCCTCTGTCCGCGTCACAGACCATCTGATGCCTGAGCTCAACTCCCATACCTACGTGCTCAGGGATGGCGTCATGACCGTAGACGACACCCTCCCGGCCGAGAAGCTCGGCTTCGACGTTACCATAGAGGTGCTCGGCGCCATGCTCTTCTCCTCGCCCGTCGTGGGCGACATCCTCAGGTTTCCCTCCGAGCGCCCCATGATATCTCTCATGCTCGATTAACGAATATTCCCATCAAGACATCCCATCACAGCCAAATGATCATCAACTCAGCACGTTTCACACTCTCGAGCCCCAAGGTGGGCAAGTGTCCGCAGGATATGCGCCACGAATATGCCTTCATAGGACGGAGCAATGTGGGAAAGTCCTCGCTCATCAATATGCTCACAGGCCGCACCAAGCTGGCCAAGACATCTTCGACTCCCGGCAAGACCCTGCTCATCAATCACTTTCTGATCAACGACTCATGGTATATCGTAGACCTCCCGGGCTATGGATTTGCCCTCAGGGGCAAGCAGCAGCGCGAGGAGCTCGAGAAGATGATAAGGGGCTACATACTCGGGCGCGAGCAGATGACCAATCTCTTCGTGCTGATAGACTCGCGCCACAAGCCCATGAAGATAGACCTCGACTTCTTCGGCTGGCTCGGCGAGAACGGCGTCCCCTTCTCGATAGTCTTCACCAAGCTGGACAAGCTCGGCAACGATGCCGGACGCCGCAACGTCAAGGCATACTGCGACGCCCTGCTCGAGACATGGGAGGAGCTGCCGCCCGTGTTCCTCACCTCGAGCGAGGACGGCCGCGGACGCGAGGAGCTGCTCGGCTATATCGAGGAGCTCAACCGCCTGCCGGTAGGGCTGGCTCCCGACGAGCCTGCCGACGAGCCTGCCGACGAGCCTGCCGAGTGAACCGCCGGGCCATGCGGAGTGTTTAGAGTGAAAGGAAACAAATTCTCTAATCGCTCGAAACTATGGACAAGAACAAGAAACCCGCTCCCGCCCAGGAATACCGCGGCGCGGCCACGGACATCGTGGACGACAACAAGGTGTCGGACAAGCGCGTCGCCGCCGACATCCGCGAGATGAACAACAATCCGCGCAACCACAAGCCCAACGAGTAGGGGGCTTTGCATACGGCGCCCCGCCAGGCATCAGATGCCGGGCGGGGCGCCGTTGTTTCTCGTATATGAGGGGTGTCGTGGCTGTCGGCCTCAGGACTCTTTCTCAGACATATCCGCGGATGATGCCTCGGCCTGAGTTGCGCACGAAGAGGATGATCTCGTCGCGCTCCTTGGATGCGGGCAGCTCGGCCTCGATGCGGTTGATGGCATCGGTGTTGTTGAGGCCCGAGAGATAGAGATAGCGGTATATCTCCTGGATGTCGCGGATGGTCTCGTTCGAGTAGCCGCGGCGGCGCAGGCCTATCGAGTTGACGCCGGCATATGCGATGGGCTCGCGTCCGGCCTTGACGAAGGGGGGGATATCCTTGTTGACCAGGGCGCCTCCCTGGAGCATGACGTGCGAGCCGATGTGGCAGAACTGGTGGATGAGGGCTCCGCCGCCGATGACGGCAAAGTCGTCTACCACAACCTCGCCGGCGAGCTGCACGGCGTTGCTCATGATGACGTTGTTGTTGACCACACAGTCGTGGGCCACGTGGCAGTATGCCATTATGAGGCAGTTGTCGCCGACGACGGTCTTGCCCTTCGAGGCTGTGCCGCGGTGTACGGTGACACACTCGCGTATCACGGTGTTGTCGCCTATTATGGCCAGGGTCTCCTCGCCCCGGAACTTGAGGTCCTGGGGAGGCCCCGAGATTACGGCTCCGGGATATATGGTGACGTTCTTGCCGATGCGGGCGCCGTCCATGACGGTGACGTTGGAGTGGATGTGTGTCCCTTCGCCTATCTCGACGTTGCGGCCGATGGTCACAAAGGGCTCTATCACCACGCTGGGGTGTATCTTGGCTTCCGGATGGATGCAGGCCAGAGGTTGGTTCATGATAGATGGTATCTTGGTTACTTGTTCTTGATGATCTGGGCCATGAATTCGCATTCGGTCACAATCTTGTCGCCCACGAAGGCATATCCCTTCATGACGGCACACCCGCGGCGCAGTTCGGTCATGAACGAGACGTGGAAGAGGAGTGTGTCGCCGGGCACTACCTTCTGGCGGAACTTCACGTTGTCTATCTTCATGAAGTATGTCGAGTAGCGTTCGGGCTCGTCTACGGTGCTGAGCACGAGCAGGCCACCGGTCTGGGCCATGGCCTCGATCTGGAGCACGCCGGGGAGCACGGGCTCCTGGGGGAAGTGGCCGGGGAAGAAGGGCTCGTTGGCGGTGATGTTCTTGACGCCCACGATATAGTTGGTGCCCTTTTCGATCACCTTGTCCACGAGCTGGAAGGGGTAGCGGTGGGGGAGCAGCTCGCGTATGCGGTTGTTGTCCATCAGGGGCTCCATGTTGGGGTTGTAGACGGGTGCCTGCACCTCCTGGCGCTTGAGCTCCTTGCGTATCTTCTTTGAGAATGAGGTGTTGATCGAGTGGCCGGGGCGTGTGGCTATGACGCGGCCCTTGATGGGACGGCCTATGAGGGCAAGGTCGCCCACGAGGTCGAGCAGTTTGTGGCGCGCGGCCTCGTTGTCCCAGCGCAGCTCGCCGTTGTTGATGTAGCCGAACTCGCTGACATCCTTGCGGGTCACGCCCATGAGGTCGGCCAGGTTGTCGAGCTTCTCCTGGCTCATGGGGGCGTCATAGATGACGAGGGCGTTGTCGAGGTCGCCGCCCTTGATGAGGTTGTTGGACACCAGGGGCTCTATCTCGCGCACGAAGACAAAGGTGCGGCTGGGGGCTATCTCGCCTGCAAAGTCGGCGATGTTGTCGAGGGTGGCAAACTGATAGTTGAGCACGGGCGACTTGAAGTCGATGCGCACATCTACGGAGAAGTCGTCGTCGGGGAGCACCACGATGGTCGAGCCTGTCTCCTCGTCGCGCACCTCGATGCGCTGGCGCACGTGATAGTATTCCCTGTCGGCCTTGAGCTCTGCTATGCCGGCCCCGGCTATGGCCTCCATGTAGGGGAGGGCGCTTCCGTCGAGGATGGGCATCTCGGGGGCGTTGACCTCTATCATCACATTGTCTATGCCCGAGGCGTAGAGGGCGGCCATGGCGTGCTCTATGGTGGAGACGCGGGCCTCGCCCTTGGCTATGACGGTGCCGCGGCTGGTGGCGGCGACGTTTTCGGCCAGGGCGTCTATGACGGGCTCGCCCTCGAGGTCGACGCGCTTGAACTTGTATCCGGTGCCGGCGGCGGCGGGGAGGAAGCGGGCTGTTATCTCAAGGCCTGTGTGGAGGCCCTTGCCGGAGAGGGTAAACTCTCCGTTGAGTGTAGTCTGGTTCATTATTTTATGTAGGTATTGATTTATTTTTTTCTGGCTGGAGCGGGGGCGGGGGGCTGTCACTTGCCCTTGAGCTCCCTGAGTTCTTTCTCGAGGGCGCGGAGCTGTTCGGCCATCTTGGGGAGGCGCTTCATGAACACGAGAGAGCGGGCATACTCGCCCATCTCCACGGCGGGCGAGCCCATGACGCGGGCGCCGGGCTGTGTCGGGTGGCTGACGCCGCTCTGCGCTCCTACCATGGTGTTGTCCGCGATGTTGATGTGGCCTACGAAGCCCACCTGGCCTCCTATCATGCAGTTGGCGCCTATCTTTGTCGAGCCGGCCACGCCTGTCTGCGAGGCTATGACGGTGTCGTGGCCTACGGCACAGTTGTGGGCCACCTGTATGAGGTTGTCGAGCTTGACGCCCTTGCAGATGCGTGTCGAGCCCATCATGGCGCGGTCTATGGTGGTGTTGGCGCCTATCTCGACGTCGTCCTCTATCACCACGTTGCCCGTCTGGGGTATCTTGTCGTAGCTGCCCTTGCCGTTGGGGGCGAATCCGAACCCGTCGGCGCCGACCACGGCTCCGGAGTGGACGATGCAGCGGCTGCCTATCTCGCATCCGTCATACACCTTGGCGCCGGCGTAGAGTATTGTCTCCTCGCCTACCTTGCATCCGTCGCCTACGTAGGCCTGGGGATAGATTTTGGCACCCTTGCCGATGGCGGCGCCCTTGCCGATGTATGCGAAGGCTCCGACATAGGCGTCCTCGGGTATCTCGACGCCCTCGGCTATGAAGGCGGGCTGTTCGATGCCCTTCTTGACAGGCTTGGTCATCTCGGTGACCATCTTGAGCAGGTGGGCTATGGTGGCATAGGGGTCGTCTACGCGGATGAGGGTGGCCTTTACAGGCTGTTCGGCCACGAAATCTCGCTTCACCAACACTGCGGACGAGGCCGTCTCGTAGATGAAGTGGGTGTATTTAGGATTGGCCAGGAACGAGAGCGCGCCGGGGTGTCCCTCTTCTATTTTGGCGAAGGTCCCGACGGTGACATCGGGGTTGCCCTCGACGTCGCCCCCGATCATGGCGGCAAGCTGTGCTGCAGTGAGTTCCATATATCTGCGGTATTTCTTGGGTTTGAAAACTGCACACCAATGCAATTTCAGCGCAAAATTAACAATTATTTTTTAATCTCCCGCCACCCCGTCCCAAAAATCCACCCGCCACGCTTGCCCTGCAACGGGCGGCGGGGGC
>JAIDJD010000480.1 GCA_029052375.1 Duncaniella sp.
GGCGAGGCCCTCAAGCCCGAGTTCCGCGAGTATCAGATACAGGTGCAGAAGAACGCCAAGGCTCTGGCCAAGGCCATGATGGACCGCGGATACAAGATTGTCAGCGACGGCACAGACAACCACTGCATCCTCGTAGACCTCCGCACCAAATTTCCCGAGCTCACCGGCAAGGTGGCCGAGCGCGCCCTCGTCCAGGCCGACATCACAGCCAACAAGAACATGGTGCCCTTCGACTCACGCTCGCCCTTCCAGACCTCAGGCATCCGCCTCGGCACCCCCGCCATCACCACCCGCGGCGCCAAGGAAGAGCTCATGGAGAAGATTGCCGGAATGATAGACACTGTCCTCTCAGCCCCCGAAGACGAGGCCGTAATAGCCAAGGTACGCGGCGAGGTCAACGCCATCATGGCCGACTATCCCATGTTTGCATACTGAGAGACCGGATATACCGCAGCCCGCCGCAAAGGGCTGTAAAGAGAATGCCCCGCGGAGGCCCACGCCCCGCGGGGCATTGCCGTAAGCCATACGGCAGGCCGACAGCATACTTATTGTATTTTTGAGCGATTTTATAAGGGCGATTTCAGTTTTTATGCCTATATTTGCAAGCGAATCCTAACCTTTGAAACGGCTCAATGAAAGTTACAACCCTCGTCTATCCCTCGGCCGAACTGCCCGAGATAAAATATTATGCAATCACCAATCCCTCAGGCGCGAGCGTCATGCTCTCAAGCCTCGGCGCCGGCATCGTCGGCATCTGGGTGCCTGACCGCGGCGGCAAGCTGGCCGACGTCGTGCTGGGATACAACGACCCCAGGTCTTATATGGCCGACGGCCCCTGTGCCGGCAAGGTGCCCGGAAGATTTGCCAACCGCATAGCCCTCGGCAAATTCTCCATAGACGGCAAGGAATATCAGCTTGCCATCAACAACGGCCCCAACGCCCTGCACGGAGGCCCCTCAGGCTTCCAAAACCGCGTGTGGGAGAGCCGTGTCCTGCCCGAGGGAGACGGCGTGGAGTTCACCTACCGCTCGGCCGACGGCGAGGAGGGCTATCCCGGATGCCTCACCGCCACAGCCACCTACCGCTGGAGCGCCGACAACCGCCTGAGCCTCGAGCTCAAGGCCGCCACAGACGCCCCCACCATCGTGAACCTCACCAACCACGCATACTTCAACCTCGACGGCGAGGACGCCCCCTCGGTGCTCGACCACGAGCTCAGGCTCTACGCCTCGCGCTACCTGCCGACAGACGCCACACAGATACCCACGGGCGAGCTCGCCCCCGTGGCCGGGACACCCATGGACTTCACCGAGGCCAAGCCCATCGGCCGCGACATCAACGCCGACTTCGAGGCCCTGAAGATAGGCAAGGGATATGACCACTGCTGGGTGCTCGACGAGACCCCCGTGGAGGGCAGACCCGTCAAGGCCGCCGAGCTGACATCGGCCAGGAGCGGACGGCGCCTCACCGTCCTCACCACACAGCCGGGCGTACAGGTCTATACCGGCAACTGGCTCGAGGGATGCCCCGAGAGCATCTCTCACGGCGCCTATCACGACTATGCAGGCGTGGCCATCGAGTGTCAGAACTTCCCCGACGCCCCAAACAAGCCCTCGTTCCCCTCGGCCATCCTGCGCCCCGGCGAGGAATACCGCCACAAAATAGAATTCAAATTTGACTGAGAAGAGATGGGCATAGAGAACCTCTTCCACCACCTGGATGCGGCCCTCCCGGCCGACCTGCCCGAAAATCTTGTGCTCAACTCCCCCTTCTCGCTCCATAACTATCAGATACAAAAACCATTGAATATGAAACCTACACTCTTCGTGCTTGCTGCCGGCATGGGCTCGCGCTATGGCGGCCTAAAGCAGCTCGACCCCCTCGGCCCCCAGGGCCAGACCATCATGGACTACTCGATATACGACGCCATACAGGCCGGATTCGGCAAGGTGGTGTTCGTGATACGCAAAGACTTCGAGCAGGACTTCCGCGAAAAGGTGCTCTCCAAGTACGAGGGCCACATCCCCGTCGAGGTTGTCTTCCAGTCTACCGACAGACTGCCCGAAGGATACACCTGCCCCGCCGACCGCACCAAGCCCTGGGGCACCAACCACGCCGTGCTCATGGGCAAGGAGGCCATACAGGAGCCCTTTGCCGTCATCAACGCCGACGACTTCTATGGCCGTGACGCCTTCCGCGTGATAGCCGAAGACCTCATGCGTCCCCGCACCCGCAAGGGCGACTACTCGATGGTCGGTTTCCGAGTCGGCATGACAATGACCGAGCAAGTATTCGGGATCCGATGCGTATGCACCG
>JAIDJD010000481.1 GCA_029052375.1 Duncaniella sp.
ACCTTTGTCGACCAGCAGCTTCTTCTGGGTGCAGACACTGTGGTGCTGATGCGGACAGGCAGGATGTATCCGTCCGGCTTCCCCCGGTTTGCCGCCGAGGTAGGCGGAGCCAGGTTTGTCGACCGTAAATTCTGACGCCATGGAGAAGAACAGCGATGCCAACAGCTACAGGTCAATCTTCAGGAGCATCTCGGCGTTCGGCGGGGTGCAGGTGTTCAACATCTTTGTAAGCCTTCTGCGCGGCAAGTTCGTGGCCTTGTTTCTCGGGCCGGAGGGTATGGGAATTTCGGCTGTCTTCGCCTCGTCGACAGCGGCCGTCCAGCAGATCTGCGGCCTCGGTGTCAATCAGGCTGTGGTCAAAGAGGTAGCCTCGGTCAAAGACAAGCCCGGCGGGGCCGGGAAGGTGATCAAGGTTTGCGCCAGTCTGCTGCTCGCCACGGCTCTTCTCGGCGGCATAGCCTGTGTCTTGCTCTCGCCTCTCCTGAGCCGGCTTGCTTTCGGAGATTCTTCACATACATGGTCTTATGTGTGGCTCGGTCTCTTTGTCGCACTCTCCATAGCCGGAGGCGGCTATCTTGCCATGCTGCAGGGTCTCGGAGAGGTGAAGAGGCTGTCCAAGGCTTCGCTTGTCGGCGGATGTTCCGGCCTTCTCTTCGGCGTGCCGCTCTATTGGTTGTTCGGAGTCGGGGGCATAGTGCCGGCGATGATTGTCCTTGCGTTTTCCACCTTTCTGTTCTACTATATCTCTTTCAGGGCATCGCGCAGAGATTGCGCTCCTTTGGCCGGAGAGACCATGACCGCGGAGGATGGCGCAAATCTTGCAAGACGTCTCGTCTCGCTCGGGATGGTGTTGCTTGCAGGCGGTCTTGTAGGCACTGTCACGCAATATGCCATAGTGTTGTATGTCAAGACTTTCGGCTCGAGCGAAACGCTGGGCTTCTACCAGGCGGCCAATTCTATAACCAATCAGTATATCGGCATAGTGTTCAGTGCGCTCGCCATGGACTACTTCCCCCGCTTGTCTGCTGTCGGCGACGACAGGGGCGGATTGAACACGGTGGTCAACAGACAGATTGAAATGGTAGTGCTTGTGGCCGTCCCGATACTTGTGTGTCTCATACTGACGGCTCCGCTTGTCATCAGGATACTTCTTACAGATGAATTCATGCCGGTGGCTCCCCTTATGCGCTGGCTCGGGCTCGGCATGATGTTTCAGGCTGTGGGATTTCCCTTCGGCTATATTTTTGTCGCCCGTGGCGACCGCAGGCTCTATTTTTGGATAGAGTGTGTG
>JAIDJD010000049.1 GCA_029052375.1 Duncaniella sp.
TTTGCAACATCCTCTAATTTCAGGGCCTCCGGCCCTGAGGTTTACTTGTTTTTGATCCTATGTCAGGGGGAAAATCCGCTGAACCGATAGTGTGCGAACCATATATCTCGTAGGGACATACCTTTGGCATATCTGCTCAGTGCAGATTGCCAAGTATACCTACCAAAGACTTGTCCCTGCACAGAGCTTCTAATGAAGTTTTGCTACTCCCTCTAACCTCAGGGCCTGCGGTCTTGATGATTGTGTTTGGTGGTAATCTCTTTTGCCGGTCGGCTTTTTAATGTATTTCGTGGACGTCTCTGAATGTGGAGGTATTGTCGCCCGTTTTGGCTTGTTCTTTACGTTTGAAAAACCGACCGCCGGCCGCTTGAGAGATGGTTCTCTTCTGCGGTCGGCGGTCGGTTTTGTTCAGGGCGCGGTATGCAGTCCGTGCCTGTTATATCTGTCGGATGGTCAGTCCAGATCTTTGCCCTCAAAGATTTCTGCGGGGGTGAGGATCTCGAGAGCCGATGTGCCGCGGCGTGTGCCGGTGAGATATGCAATGCGGTCGTTGGGGTCGATGTGTCCGTCTTCAACAATCTGGCGCACGGCTGCGGTTGAGTGGCGCGGGCTCGATGCGGCGGGGACGGGGAAGTAGTATGCCTTGACGCCGTAGCTGAGAGCGAGCCAGCGCATGACGTTGCGGTTGTGGGCTATGGCGAATGTGGGGTTATTGCCTCTGAACGATGCGATGAAGCGGGCGCAGACGCCTCCGTAGGCGTCTGTGAAGATGGCCTTGGTGTCTACCTTGGTCTCGGAGAGAACTGCTTCGCGGGCGAGGAACGAGGTGACGTCGCGGTCTACGAGCGGGGGGACGTCTGTCTTGCGGCGCAGCGACGACTCGACCTCTCTGGCTACACGAGACATGATGCGTACGGCCTCTACCGGATACTTGCCGTATGCGGTCTCGCCCGAGAGCATCATGGCGTCGGCGCGCTGATATACGGCATTGGCCACGTCTGAGATTTCGGCTCGTGTGGGGCGGGGATGCTCTATCATGGAGTGGAGCATCTGTGTGGCTACGATGACGGGCTTGTGTGCCGTGATGCACTTGTTGATCATCATGGCCTGGATGCCGGGTATGCGCTCGGCGGCCACTTCGATGCCGAGGTCGCCGCGGGCCACCATTATGCCGTAGGATGCATCGAGGATTTCGTCAAAGTTGTCGATGCCATCCTGGTTTTCTATCTTGGAGATTATCTTGGTGTCTGAGCCGAGTTCTGTGAGGATTTTCTGCACCTCCATGACGTCTGCGGCAGAGCGGACGAATGAGTGGGCTATGAAGTCAACGCCGAGCTCTACGGCATACCCTATGTTGCGTCTGTCGCGTTCTGTTATGGCGGGTAGGCCTATGGTCACTCCGGGGAGGTTGACGCTCTTGCGCGAGCCGAGGACGCCGTCATTCTCGGCCACGGCCATCACAGCCTCGTGGTCTATCGAGGTGACCAGAAATCCTACCTCGCCGTCGTCCATCAGCAGGCGGTTGCCGGGGCTGAGCACCTTGCAGATATCGGTATAGTTAAGGCAGATTGTGTCGCCGTCTGTGAGGCCGTCGGGGCGTCCGAGGATTCTTACCCTCTTGCCGGTGACGAAGGTGACGGGCTCGCCTGTGACGGTGGCTGTGGTGCGTATTTCGGGGCCTTTGGTGTCCATCATGATGGCGAGGGAGTCCGAGGCCGCGCGGGTGTTCTCTACAATGCGCTTGAATCCCTCGTATTCGATGTGGGCCGAGTTCATGCGGACCACATTGACTCCGGCCTCGGCCAGAGATTTGATGAACTCAATGTCACAGCGCCTGTCCGAGACGGTGGCGACAATCTTGGTAAATTTTTGCATACGTTATCTTATGTGTAATAGCGTCCTGCCGGCCCGGACTTGCGCTGGCGGGAGGGCGGTTGGATGCTGTTTGGCTGGTTTTTTGGTTTATTTATACAAAATTAATCATTTGGCATAAGAGTATCCCATTCAATTATGTTAAAAGTTGCGAATACGTTAAAAAATATGAATTGCGACTCAGTTGTTTTAAGAAAAATTTGTATTTGTGTCTCGGATTGTATAATTTTGAATTATCACACACACAACTTATAACCAATAATCAAAAACACCACAAAAATGCCTGCCTCTAACATTGCATCGTCCGCTCCGACAAGGACGAGGAACGGATTTGTCTCGTTTTGCCTATGGTTCGGCACCATTGCAAATGCTATAGTAACAATCGGATTTATCCTGCTTCTCGGCTCGAGCAAGGGACTTCTGACCGGATATGCCGAGCCAATAGAGTACAGGCTCGGATGGATAGCCGCAAGCCTGGTTGTCACCATAGGCGGCTGGATGATGATAAAATGGCAGAGGCTCGGCTTCTATCTTGCGGCCGGGGGCCTCATTTGCGGCGGCTGCACAACGTTCGGTGCCTACGAAGCACCTTTTGCCATACTCCAGAGTGTCTTGTCGGCCGGCCTTCTCTATGCCGTGCTTCAGATTAAGTCTGACGGCGTATCATGCTGGAATGCTATGGACGGCATCGAGAAGTCGCCTTTGTATTCCCATATGCCTCCCGCCATGCAGAATAAGGTTGCCCCCAGGCCGAAGGCCGGGACAGTGACTGTCATCGATGTGGCCGAAATCAAGGACTGCAAGGGCATGGACGGCAATATCTACAAAGACTTCGGGACACTGATACTCTCCTATAT
>JAIDJD010000005.1 GCA_029052375.1 Duncaniella sp.
GTCCTGGTTGATGTCCTCGACGTCGGGCAGGGAGCGCGACGACTGGTAGAGGGGGTCCGGGGCGTCGTCGGGCGAGAGCGAGTTGCCCTCCACGCCGTTGTATCTCTTGTAGCGTTCGAGCACGCCGTAGCGCTTCTCGTCGTAGTCGTATCCGCGGTAGAAGTGATAGTTGTCTCCGGCGGGGTCGTTGAGCGGAGAGAAGGGGTCTTCCTGCATCTCGGCCACGGCCTGCGGCGAGAGGCGTCCGCGCAGGCGGTCGAGATATTCGGCATAGGAAGAGAAGGTGAACTCCTCGTCGTTCTTGAGGCCGTCGAGGCCGACATCCTGGAGGGGACGGGCCGAGGAATTGTTGTCGAAGGCATAGGTCAGCGAGTTCTGGCGCGACACGCGTCCCCAGACGGTCTCTTCGATGAACTGGTTGTCGCCGTCTACGGGCAGGCCGTTCTCATAGCTCTTGAGGCCGTCCTTGAGGATGTCTTCAGAGATCTCGCCGAAGTTCAGGTAAAGGTCGCCGCCGGAGAGGTTGTCGTTGTCCGGGTCGAGAAACGGAGAGAGCATCCAGAACTGCACGTATTCGATGTTGGTGGCCTCGAAGTTGGAGTTGTCCATCTTGCGCATGATGCCGCCCCAGCGCCGCTCGGGGTGGAGCAGGGCGCCGGTCTCGTCGATGTCTGTGGCGTCGAGGTTGTAGGGGCCGCGCTCCGTTGGGTAGAACGACAGGTTGAGTGTCTGTATGGTGTTGCTCTCGCCGTTGGCTATCTGGCGTCCGGGGAATATCTCGCGCGAGGTCACCTCGCGGATGTAGGGGCTGTTCATCTGCTTTGGGTCGCTCTTTATGTAGCCGGGACACATCGAGGAGTTGCGGGCGGTGAACATACGGTCGATGAAATACCAGTTGAGCAGGGCGCGGTTGCGTCCGTAGGCCACGTCGTTGGAGAGCGCGGCCTCGGGGAAGAGGGCGTCTGCCGAGGGGTCGTAGGGGGTGGAGGCGAGAAACCATGCGTAGGGCGAGCGCAGGTCTATGCCGGTCTGGGTAGACTCGAAGTCGTCTATGTAGCTTGAGCCCTTGTTCGAGCCTGTCTTCTGGCTGTGGGGTATGAGGTGGGCAAACTCGGCCTTGAGCGACAGCGTCGAAGGAGCCGAGGCATTGACCGTCGGTATCTTGTTGAGCAGGTTGGTCAGCCACATGAAGCGCGTGTTGTACTGGGTGTTGAGGCCCCATATGGTGTTGTTGACCGTCTCGTCGCCGATGTTGACCTTCTCGGTGAGAGCCTTCTCGGAGAAGTGCATGACGGTGGCGCCGATGTTGAAGTCTTTGTTGAACTTGTAGTTGAGGTCGAGGCCGAGGAGGGTCTTGCGCTGGGTGGAGTAGAGCGACTGGTTCTCGAGGGTGACAGACACGCTCTGGCCAGAGTCGATGATGCTCTGGTTGGTGATGGTGACTATGCCCATGGCGTAGTCTACGGTGTAGTCGCTGTTCTCGGTGAGGGTGACGCCTCCGGCGGTGACCACTACCGAGCCTCGCGGCACGTTCATGGCGTTGAGCCTTATCTGAGAGCCCGACGATGCCTGGTATTTGCCCTCGAGCATGAACTTGTTCTTGTCGGCGAACTGGCGGGCTACGACGATGGTGGAGTCGTAGAGCTCCTGATAGACGTAGCGCTTGGCTGTCTCGGGGTCGCCTATCTGGCGGGCGAGGTGTTCGCCGAAGGGTTCGACCACCGGGAATATCACCTTGCCCTGGGCCGAGAGGATGGTGTAGCCCTCGATGAAGTCAAAGAAGCCGTCTGGGTTTGACGCCTCGTTGGTGTCGATGCGGTGGAGGTTCATAACCTGGAGCAGAGGCTTG
>JAIDJD010000050.1 GCA_029052375.1 Duncaniella sp.
ATGGCATGGATGGCCAGGGTGGTCTTGCCTGACGACTCGGGGCCGAAGATCTCTATGATGCGTCCGCGGGGATATCCTCCTACGCCGAGAGCATAGTCGAGGCCTATCGAGCCGGTGGGGATGACGTCTACATCCTCGATGCTGTCGTCGCCGAGTTTCATCACGGCGCCGCGGCCGAAGTTCTTCTCGATATTTCCGAGAGCCTGGGCGAGGGCGTTGAGCTTGGCCTCGGCGGCGTCGGTGGGACGGGAGGCCGCGGCCTTGGAGGTTTCTTTCTTTGCCATATATGTGTAGTGTTGTTATTTTTCTGATTTACACTGCAAATTTAATGCCAAGGTATGGCAACCAATCTGCCCGGTGTGCTTAAATAGTGTTAATGGCCACTATTCACTCGCTAAGATAGCGATTTCCGCGGAGATGGACAAGGATTTGGCGCTGTGAAGGATTATTTTTAAGCTCTATTCTCCACAAAGAGCCTCCGGGAGCGATGCTCGGCCCTGATGCAGGCCGGTGGCAGTAGCGCAGTGATTGAATATTCCTGCCCATCCTGCCCCCGAAGGGGCAGTACAGAGGAAACCCCAGAGTGAAAACGGAGCTTTAGCGGAGTTTTCTCTCTGGGGTCAATGCCATAACCACTTGCTCTCAACCCCGGAAGCGGGTTGTACAACACAGACTTAGGCCTTTGTTGCTCCGTGCAACCCGCTTCGGGGGTTGCTTTTTGATGTCATCACACTATATCCCCGGGGAGGCTTGGCTCCGACTGCGTCTGCGCCAAACCACCCTGGGGTTTCCCTTGTGCTGCCCCTGCAGGGGCAGATTTACTAAAATTTATTATTCTCCACTGAACATTTCCACATGCCGTGCGTTGTAATAGTACATAGCAAAATTACTTTTTCCATTGCAAGAAATGTGATAATGATTGGTTTATTATTAAACGGGAAGACGATGTGATATCAGTCTTCCCGTTTGATTTTATGTATTCGCCCCGGATGTCGCCCTGCGGTTGATTATTGTTGTCGCGTGTTCTGACTCCGCTAAGCGAGGCGCTTTCGGCTGTTTCAGCGGATTGCTATCTTGGCGGTAGAGGTTTGGTTGCGGACTATGTAGAAGCCTGCGGGGAGCTCGGGGAGCTCATCGGCCACACCGCGGGCCACCTGTCTGCCGCCCAGGTCGAAGACCTCCATGACGCCCTCGCCCACGATGCGTCCGCCCTCGACGCGGATACCCTCGCCGTCAACAGCAATGTCGTCGATGGCAGAGAGAGAGGAGTCTTCAGATATTTTTTCAAATACCTTCCAGCTGTCGTGCTTTTTGTATTTCTCTTTGCAACCTTTGGGAACCATAAGGCGACATTCAATATAGAGATAATAAGAATATCCTCCTGCATCTGTCCAGAAGCTTGCGAGGTCAGGAAAGTTCGGGGGTGTATCATAGGGGCAATAGAGATGGGTAAGCTCTGTTGATGTGCAGTTTTTTTCAAGGCCCATCCCCATATTGTAGGGATCATGGACCAGCCATGAGTAAGACCCAACCACGTTCATGCCAACACTTGCAAGACCTCTGCCGAAGGTGAAGGTACGCATATTCTTGCAGGCGCTGAACGCACTTTCGCCGATTTCCTCTACATTATCCGGAATGACTATTGATTCAAGGTTCTCGCAGAACCAGAAAGCCATATATTCTATCTTTTTGAGAGTGGACGGGAAGTTGACATTCTTTATGCCGCAGTATCCGAACGAGTATTTGCCGTAAGAGACCACACCCTCGGGTATGGTGATATTTCTTATCACTTTGTCTTCAAGGAAAGTGCCTTCACCTATGCGTATCACGGGATAAGTGTTGCCGCCGTGGCTCACAGTCTTGGGCACGACAAGCGTCTCAAGATTGTATGTCGGGACAGTCTTGGAGCTTCCGGCAGGTCGTGTAAGCTCCACACCGCCCTCAATTATCTTGTATGACAGACCGTCCACCTCAAAATCGGGTGCGAATTCAAAGGTTGGGATATGGAATGTCGATTGACGTTCGGCATGAACATGGCCTGCACCGCACCGCACACCGATAGGAGAAGGGCAAGGATGAAAGGTAGAAATTTCTGTTTCATAGTTACTATTGTTTGGTTGGTGATTGTGGCAATGACAGCATTAAAACAATGCTGTCTGACGTGAATATCTGCTTGATTTATAAATTAACATGGATTACGCGATGTAGTTTTTGCAAATATAATATCGGGGGGGGGTAAAAGCAAATATTTAAAAGATATTTAATGATTATTAACTAAAATGGAGCGGAATTCAGGGCCGGAACCTGTTTTTGTGTGTGGGGCAGCTGATTTTCTGTGTGTTTATTAACCAATCTCAGGGCCGGAGGCCTGAGATTAGTTCTCTATTGTGAGCGCTTAACTACGGCTGTTATCTACTGTCCGGCCGGGGCGGCGGTTAGCCCTCGTGGTAATCGTATCACGGCATTTCCGGCTTGCTGACGGCTTGGGCCAGGGCGCGGATGTGGGCGGGGGTTGTGCCGCAGCATCCGCCTATGATGTCGGCGAGACCCTCGTTTGCGATTTCGGCGAGGATGGCGGCCATGGGCTCCGGCCCGAGGGTGTGGCCGGGGAGGCCGGCTGACGGATGGCATGACACGTGGAGCGAGGTCAGCTCTCTGAGACATCTCAGATGCTCGGACATCGCCTCGGGGCCGTCGCCGCAGTTGAGCCCCACCGAGAAGGCTCCAGCGGTCTCTGCCGCCCGAGCGAGGTCTCTCAGGCTCTCGCCCGAGTGTAGTGTGCCGTCGGCGCGCGGGGTGGCCGAGACCATGAGCGGTATCTCTCCGGCCATGCCGCTGAGCGCATGGACAAGGGCGGTGGAGAGCTGAGACTCCAGCATCAGTATGTCTGCCCCTGCCTCTATCAGTCTCCGGGCCTTGGCCCGTGTCTCCTCCGGGCCGAGCGCAGGGCCCAGGCATCCCGCCACCCACACCTTGCGCCCGGCGCGGTCGGCCTCGCCGCGGGCT
Organism: Duncaniella sp.; assembly: GCA_029052375.1. Lineage (GTDB taxonomy): Bacteria > Bacteroidota > Bacteroidia > Bacteroidales > Muribaculaceae > Duncaniella. Next base: position 3,007 of record JAIDJD010000050.1, read on the forward strand.
ATGCGGACGCTCGCGCCGATAGTCGCGGGGTCTGAGGTGAGGAAGCTGTCGGTGGCGATGATGTCTGCCCCTGCCTCGATGTATGCGCGGTGTATGGCGGCCACGCGGCAGGGGTGTGTGAGGCATAGAGAGTCGACGGGCGTTCCGGCCGAGAGCATCGTGGCCATGGCTCCGTCGAGTATCACGGGCCTGCGTGCTGTCAGGGATTCAAGGTCTGTGGTCATGTGTCGGGGCAATGATGCAAAAATGCAGGGATGCTCCTCCACAGTGCATCCCTGCATTTTTTTGTTTATTGCGTTCGGATTATTCTATGGTCCAGGTATTGCCGGCCAGCACCATGTCGCGGAGGGTAGAGTAACCCTTGCGGGCGCGGATGTCGGCTATCTGGGCCTCGACCTCCTCGTTGTAGACGGGCGAGGCGACGTCGCGTATCACGCCGAGGGCGAGGGGGAGCTCCTTGCCGTCCATCATGGCGAGCTGCTGGTGGAGGAAGTTGGAGGGTGTGTGGGCGTCATGCACCAGGACGTCGTCCATGGTGTATCCGTCCTCGCCTATGGTCACGGCCTTGAGATAGAATCCGTCGCGTACGAGGCCCTTCTCGCCCTCCTTGCCGAAGACCATCTTCTGGCCGTGGCGCAGCAGGATGGTGCGGTCTGCGCGCACCTCACGGTCTGTGATGGGGTTGTGGATGCCGTTGTTGAAGATGACGCAGTTCTGGAGTATCTCTACCACGGATGTGCCCTTGTGCTCTGCGGCCGCGGCGAGCACCTCCTCGGTGGTGGCGAGCTCCACGTCTATCGAGCGGGCGAAGAAGTTGCCCCTGGCGCCGAACACCAGCTCGGCGGGGATGAAGGGGTCTTCGGTCGTGCCGTAGGGCGACGACTTGGAGACGAATCCGCGGTCTGAGGTGGGCGAATACTGGCCCTTGGTGAGACCATATATCTTGTTGTTGAACAGGAGCATATTGATGTCCACGTTGCGGCGCACGGCGTGGATGAAGTGGTTGCCGCCGATGGCGAGGCCGTCGCCGTCGCCCGATATCTGCCACACGGTCATCTCGGGATTAGCCGTCTTGAAGCCTGTGGCTATCGCGGCGGCGCGTCCGTGGATGGTGTGGAAGCCGTATGTGGCCATGTAGTAGGGGAGGCGCGAGCTGCAGCCGATGCCTGAGATCACCGCGGTCTTGTACGGAGGCACGCCGAGGCGGGCCATGGCCTTGTGGAGCGAGTTGAGTATGGCGTGGTCGCCGCATCCGGGACACCAGCGCACGGGCTGGGGATTCTTGTAGTCTGCGGCCTTGAAGGTTGTATTGTTGTCCATTGTGAGGATGCTGTGTGGTGGGTTAGAGGAGGTCTTTGACTTTGGCCACTACCTCGCTGACGAGGAAAGGCTGGCCCTGCACCTTGTTGATGCGCTTGATCTCGAGCTCGGGGAACTTGCTCTGCAGGTAGTCTGCGAACATACCGGTGTTGAGCTCGGCCACGATGACGCGCTTGTAGCGCGAGAGCACCTCGCGTGTGTTGCGTGGCAGGGGGTTGATGTAGCTGAAGTGAGCGAAAGCCACGTGCTCGCCCTCCTTGGCCAGCTCCTGTGCGGCTGTGCGCAGGTGGCCGTATGTGCCGCCCCAGCCCACGAGGATTGTGTCGGCTCCGGGACAGTCGAAGAGCTCGAGCTCGGGGATGTCGTTGGCCACGAGCTCTACCTTGCGGCGGCGGGCCTCCACCATGCGTTCATGGTTGGCGGGGTCGATGGATATGGCTCCGGTGACGAAGTCTTTCTCGAGGCCTCCGAGGCGGTGTTCGGCGCCGGGAGTGCCGGGGATGCCCCAGCGGCGCACCATAGTCTCGGGGTCGCGCTCGTAGGGCTTGTAAGGTTCGCATCCCTCGCCGCCCTCGTAGAGGGGAGCCTTGATGAGGGGCAGCTCGTCTGCCTCGGGGACGCGCCATGCGCTGGAGCCGTTGCCGATGAAGGCGTCGCTCAGCAGGATGACGGGGGTCATGTGCTCGAGGGCTATGCGCGAAGCCTCGAAGGCCATGTTGAAGCAGTCGACGGGGGTGGTGGGGGCGAGGACTACCACAGGGCTCTCGCCGTTGCGGCCGTAGAGGGCCTGCATGAGGTCTGTCTGCTC
>JAIDJD010000051.1 GCA_029052375.1 Duncaniella sp.
GGGAGGGCCCTGGAGCGTCCGCCGAAGCTGTAGGAGATGCCCGCCAGTGCGTTGAACTGCCAGTCAGCCTTGCTGCCCTTCTTGGAGTTGAAGTTGTCCGGCAGAGCGTTGGCGTTGACCTCGATGTTGATGGCCACGGTGCGGCTCACGTTGATGTTGAGGCCGAGTCCGGCGCGCCCGGCAGGGAAGAGTTTCTTGCCCGTCCACAGTTTTTCAAAGCCGCGTCCCGCGGCGGCGAGGGCGGCGGCTTCGTCGTTGTCAAACCCTGCGGCCACGCCCAGTCCGGCAAATCCGTAGAAGTCAAGCACGCGCGCGGGGTTGGAGCCGCAGAAGAGGTTGGTGAACGACAGCATGGCGTCTGCATTGAGCTGCAGGTAGTCGAACTTGTAGTCGCTGCGCGGATTGACCCACGAGCCGCGGGCCTGCCAGCCGCTCAGCCCTGCGCGTAGGCCGAACGAGGGGGTGAACCTGTATCCGGCCGATATGGCGGCGGCGGGCGAGACGAGGTCGCCGAACGATGTTTCGCCTACGGTATAGGATGCGCCGGCCTGAGGCTGCAGGAACCAGTGCGGCTTGAATGTCTCGGCGGCTTCTGTCTGTGTGGCGGCAGGCGCCTGAGCGTAGGTGGGAGAGGGGAGGGCGGCGGCTGAGGCGAGCGCCAATGCCGCGGCGATTATTCTGCTGTTTAGTCTCATAATCCTGATAAATAGTTGGTTGTGGTTGATGGCGTGGTTGTCGGGCGCCTCATGTTGTCTCGGGCGTCCATGGCAGGAGGGGCTGAAGATGTCTTATGAGTTGCAAATATCCGACCTTCCGTCCAAAAAGCCAAGCGCATGATGTTGCGGATGTCGCGACAGAGCCGCAAAAAAATAGCCCCGTCCCACCTGAAGAGGTCTGTGGGACGGGGCTGTGTGTCGGCCCCGGGGCTGTAGGGGCGGGTCAGAGTCAGAAGACTACGGTCTTGCGGGTGAAGCCTCCGGAGGTTACCAGATAGACACCGGCGGGGAGAGTCAGCTCGGCCGACGCGCCGCCGGCCAGAGTCTGCCTGTGCCATACGGCACCGTTGGCAGAGGTGACGCTGAACTCCATGGCGCTATCGCCGTAAGACTCCACTCTGAGCGCACCGCCGAGACAGAAGGCGTCCCACGAATGGTATTCGAGCTCAGAGACGGCCGAGAGGGCATAGTCCGAGACTGTGATGTCGTCTATGGCTATGCGTCCGCCCGAGGTGCGGCTGAGGCGCAGGCGCACGTCGCCCGGGATGTTGAGGATGGCGGTGTATTCTTTCCAGTCAGTGTCCGGGACGGCAAAGGTCTCGGCCTTGGTCCAGGTGATGCCTCCGTCTGTCGACCACGAGAGCTCAATGTCGCCGCTCTCGCCGCTCCATGCCTTGGCGTAGAACGACACTGTCCCGGCTCCGTGGCTCTTGGGCTCGGCCATCTCGGCCAAGGCCTCGGATGTCGAGCTCTTGGCTGTGCGCAGGCCCTGGCCGCCTGTGTGGCGGTCTCGGCTGTCAGAGCCGATGAGGGCTCCCTTCAGGCGCCAGAGACACGCGCTGCCCTCGTAGAGACCGCCTGTGTAGCCCGAGAGTTCAGAGGGCTTCTCGAATGTCTCGCCGAACGAGGGTGTGGACGATACAGAGCCCTCGAGGGTGACGTCGTCGTTGACATAGCCGCCGGCCTTGGCTGTGAGCGAGCTGGAGTAGACGCCCGCCTCGGCGGCGCCGAGACGCACATAGAAGCGCTCGCCCTCGTCGGGCATGGTCAGCGACGCGCTCCACGAGGCCTTGTCCAGAGAGAGCTGGAAGGGTGAGGAGACAGAGAGGGTTATGGCGCCGTCGGTGTTCTCGGCGTCCATCAGCAGCTCGGCCGCCTCTGAGGCGGTGCCCGGCTCGGTTGTGAAGTAGAGGTCGCCGTCGAAGAGGAACTGTATCGAGGGCTGGGGTGTCGAGGTGGTGACGCCTACCTTGTTGCCGGTGACGCCCGAGGGGGTCGTCAGCCAGTAGGTGTAGGCGGTGGAGGGGGCAAGGCCCGTCACGGCCCGGCGGCCTGAGGCGGCGTCGACACTCATGGGATATCCGGCGGCATACTCGCCAGAGGTCTGCACGTGGAGGGTATAGCTTGTCCCGGCAGGGTCGATGCTGACCCAGCGGGCTGTGAATCCGGTCTCGGTGACATCCTCGGCCGGGAGCACGGGCAGGCCCTCGACAGTCTCGGCGATGAGCTTGGCGCTCGAGGTGACAGAGCCGGAGCTGAGAGTGAGAGTGCCGGCAAATGTGCCCTCAGAGGCGGCGCCGAACGAGAGCGTCAGCCCTGCGCCTGTCTCGGAGTTGACGGCCGAGGCTGAGAGAAATTGATTGGCGGCGGCGAATCCTGTCCCGCTCACCGTCACGCGCACGTCGTCGGTGAGATTCTGTCCCTTGACGGTTACCGTGGTCTGGCGTGCCACACCGATGGCTGTGACGCCGAGGTCTATGGTCGAGCCGTTGGCAGGAGTGGCTATGCTCGGCTTGGGGGTGCCGGTCGAGCTCCAGCCTGTATTCTTGTCTGTGCCCCAGATATGCTCGGCCATGTCGGGATGGTCTATGAAGGGGTTGCGGTTGTGCTGGCGGGCATAGACGGCCTCGTTGCGGTCTATCTCTTTCTGGCTTACGGGGTCCTGGCGGTGCCACTTGAGCAGCAGCTCTGTAGACCACGATGTGAAGACCGGATAGGAGTTGTGGGCCAGCATATCCGAGTTCCAGTTCTTGATACGGTCGTTGTAGCAGGCGGCCATGTAGAAGTAGGTGCGCGCAAAGTCGCCCTTGTACTCGTCCACGGGCTCGAACACCGTGCCCGAATAGCCCGGGAATGTCGACTTGCCGAGGCGTCCGAGCGCCTTGACCGAGCCGTTGGAGGGGAGCGTCGTGCCGCCGGCACACTCGCCGTAGGGATAGTTGGAGCGCTGTCCGTTCACCTTGCCGTCTGTCGGATAGACATGGAAGGCGTCGCTCTTCATGGGCTGGGCCTCTGAGAACCAGCTCTTGGGCAGGGAGTGCTCGCGGTTGTAGCAGTCTCCGACTTTCTGGTAGTTGCCGCACTGTTTCTGTCCCGGCGTCCACTCCTTGGTCGAGTACATATCCCAGATCTTGCCGTTGGGGCGTACGTCCGACGTCTTGTAGACATTCCAGAGGCCGTCATATCCCACATTGGTGTGGCTTGATATCTTGTCGCAGAGGGCCGAGAGCAGGGCCGCTCCCTTCTTGCCCTCGCAGGTCGAGTAGTAGCCGGACGGAGCCTCGGCCCACGCCCAGGCGAAAGACAGGGCCAGCGTAAGCGCAGACATGGCCCCGCGCATGGTTTTGGTTGTGTACATGGTGTATATGCAGGTTATAGTAATTGTGAAGTGCAGAAGGCAAAGTTACAAAAATCCCACATACGCTCCAACGGTCTGCATGGGATTTTTTTCCAACGCCCCCCCGCCTAAGCCGGCGCCCAGGTGTGCGTGAGGCAAAGAAAAAAGAGGAGACCGCCCTGGGCGGGCGGCCTCCTCTGCGGAGTGTCAGTGGGGGGTGTCTGCAGTGTTATCAGTCAGCGGGGTTGTACTCGATCACCTTGTAGCGGGGGACGAGGAGCTTCATGATGCACCAGCCTACGAGATAGGCGACACCGCAGATGCAGAATACGATGAAGTAGCCTGCGGGCTTGCCCTCATAGCTCATGAAAGCCATGTTGGTCTGTGCGGCATAGTCGAAGAGGATGCCTGAGCAGAGGTTGATGAGGAACGAGCCGATGCCGCCGGCCATGCCGCCGATACCGATGATGGTAGCGATGGTGGACTTGGGGAACATATCGCCTACAACAGAGTAGATGTTGGCCGACCAGGACTGGTGTGCGGCGCCTGCGATGCCGATGATGATGATGGGCATCCACTGCGATACCGAGCTGAGGGGCTGGGCGAGCAGGGCGAGCAGGGGGAAGAGGGCGAAGATGAACATCGCCTTCATGCGGGCCGAGTAGGGGTCAACCTTGACGCCGCGGCTGGCGGCCTTGTCGATGAAGATTGTAGGCAGCTTGCCGCCGTAGATGGAGAGCATGGTGATGAGGTAGAGAACGAAGATCATCAGCATACCCTCGCCGGAGGATGTGGACAGGTTGAACACGTCGGTGATGTAGGCGGGAGTCCAGAAGAGGAAGAACCACCATACGCCGTCGGTGAGGAACTTGCCGAAGAACACTGCCCAGGTCTGGGGGTAGCGGAAGCACTGGAGGAAGGGGATAGACTTCTCTTCTTCCTGCTTGGCGGCCTCCTGGCGGGGAGTCTCGGCGTCAGACTCGTTGTCCTGCTCGATATAGGCGAGCTCGGCGGCGTTGACGCGTGAGTTCTCGGCGGGAGCCTTGTAGAGGAATACCCAGAAGCCCATCCAGACAAAGCCGAGGGCGCCGATGACGATGAAGGCCATCTCCCAGCC
>JAIDJD010000052.1 GCA_029052375.1 Duncaniella sp.
ATATTTAATATCAAGAAATTTGTTTGATATTGGTCTGTTTCAATGCTATCTTTGCAATCGACAATGAATCAGATTGCACATTGTCAAATTTTCCTCCAAACAACTACCGTTATGGACAAAGTCACTCTCTCCCAAGCCTACATCTCAGATGGCAGATTGGCGGGGAACTATCAGGAGAATGGTGTACTCAGACCGGTCTCTATAGACTGACTTTCGATGCGGACTGGAATCTCGTCGTGACAAAAATCACAGAATGACCGTTCATACGCTAGTCCAATAATTAAACAAATAAATACTTGCTGGACTTGCGTCAACTCTTACTCATCATATATCAGGAATCAAGATTCCTGATATATGATGAGATTAAACGACAACTACTAATCAATCACAAATCAAAACTGCAATGAAACAACAATTACTCACATTCATCATTGTGCTTATTGCATCGATTGCAAGTACGAATTATGCACTTGCTGACAATTCGTTATACCAAAATGCGCCCGATGTTCCCACGTTTGATTTCTCCCCTGACTTTCAGGTTGATGGATTATACTGGAAGATAGTCCCTGGTGGCGTAGAGCTAACAAGAGCAACAGGCAATTCAGATACTGCCCCTGCTTATGAACTGGTCAGCCTGACTGTACCCGAATCGGTTACATACAATGGCGAGAACTATCCTGTAATCGGTATTGGTCAGGGCACTTTTATGAGAAATAAGACCATAAAGGAGATTACGTTTCCGGAGGGACTTAAATCAATAGGAGATCGCGCGTTCAACCAAGCTACTATTGAGACATTAAACTTCCCAACCACACTTCAAGTTATCGGCAAGCGTGCATTTTGTTATTGCCAGAGCCTCACCTCTATAGTCATACCTGACAACGTAAAAGATCTTACAATAAAAGAATATGCTTTTGCAGCTTGTAATTTTATGAAAGATTTTACAATCGGACGTGGTGTAAAGCATATGGAACAGGGAGCCTTAGGGACAGAGGTATGGTATATCTCCGGATACCCCGGCACTGGAGGATTGAACAAGTTCGCAGTATCCACAAAACTTGACAATCTGTACTGTCCATTTGATAATCCACCACTCTTCGACATTATGGTGCCAGTATGGTATGATTACTATAATCCTGTTGATAAGAATCAATACAAATATTACTTGTATCACGACTGTGTCCTTAACGTCCCGGTCGGCAGCAAGGAAAAATATAGCAACTCTACTAACTGGAGTGACTTTAAAAAAATAGTTGAAGACCCTGCCCTTTCGGCAATCGACAAAGTGGAACTGGACAGATCCGGAATCCGTGTGGAGGGGGGCCGTATAGTAGCCGAGGGAAATGTTGAGGTCTTTGACCTCGGTGGCCGCAAGGTGGCCGAGGGATTGGCCGAAAATCTCCCCGCCCTGCCCGCAGGATTCTACATAGTCCGCACCCCCAACGCCACAGCCAAAGTAGTGCTGTAAGAACCATCACAGCCCCGGAAGGGGATGTTTTGCCCATTGGTTAAATAAAACCCCCGCCACGGCTCTGAGGCCGTGGCGGGGGTTTGGTATTGTTGCCGCAGGGGATTAATCAAGCGTGAGGGTGACGATGGAGATGGGGGGAAGCTTGACGGTGAGGGTGCCCTTGCTGATGCGGGCATCCTTGAAGGGCACGGGCTTCACCTTGTCGGGGGCGTCAAAGTCGTTGAGGTCATGGATGTCGGCCGAGGTGAGTATCTCGCCCGAGACCTTCGCGGCCTTGATGGAGCCGAGGGGAATCTCGACCTCAGCCTTCTCGCTCAGCGATGTATTGGCCAGCGAGACAGTCACCTTGCCGTCCTTCTCCGATGCCGTGGCTCCGAGAAGGGGATAGCGCCTTCCCTTGCTGTCCCTGGCGTCGGGGCCGACAACCTCGAGGGGGATGAGGCGCGCGCCCTGGTGAGGAATGTACATACGGAAGACGTGGTAGGTGGGCGTCAGTACCATCTCGGCGTCGCGTGTCAGCACCATGGCCTGTAGCACGTTGGCTATCTGGGCGATGTTGGCCATGCGGACACGGTCTGTGTGGTTGTGGAAGATGTTGAGCGAGAGGGCGGCCACCATGGCGTCGCGCATGGTGTTCTGCTGATAGAGGTGGCCGGGGATGGTGCCGGGCTCTACGTCCCACCACGTCCCCCACTCGTCCACGAGGAGGCCTACGCGCCTGGCGGGGTCGTACTTGTCCATGATGGCCGAGTGGCGGGTGATGACCGAGTCTATCTCGACGGCCTTGCCGAGTGTCCAGCTGTAGGTGTCGTCGTCAAACTCCGTGGCCGAGCCCTTGCTGCCATTCCAGCCCTTGACGGTGTAGTAGTGGAGCGAGATGCCGTCCATGTGGCGTCCGGCATTCTTCATCAGCACGTCTGTCCAGCGCCAGTCATAGTCCGATGCGCCCGAGGCGATGCGGTAGAGGCGGTTGTCGCCGAAGTTGCGGCAATAGGTCTGATAGCGGCGGTACTCGTTGGCATAATGCTCGGGGGTGAAGTGGCCGCCGCATCCCCAGCTCTCGTTGCCTACGCCGAGGTATTTGAGCTTCCAGGGCTTCTCGCGGCCGTTCTCCTTGCGTTTCTTGGCCATGGGGCCGTCCTCGGCGGTGATGTATTCCACCCACTTGGCCAGCTCCTCGACGGTGCCCGAGCCGACGTTGCCGCTCAGGTAAGGCTCTGTGCCGATGAGCTCGCAGAGGTCAAAGAACTCGTGTGTGCCGAAGCTGTTGTCCTCGACGGTGCCGCCCCAGTTGTTGTTGACCATGCGGGGACGGTTCTCGCGTGGACCGATGCCGTCGGTCCAGTGATACTCGTCGGCAAAGCATCCGCCGGGCCAGCGGAGGACGGGTATCTTGAGGTCGCGGAAGGCCTGGAGGACGTCGTTGCGGTATCCTTTGGTATTGGGGATGCCCGAGCCTTCGCCCACCCAGATGCCGCCGTAGATACAGCTGCCGAGGTGTTCGGCAAACTGGCCGTAGATCTCAGGATGTATCACCGGGGCCGAGTCTGAGGGCTCGAGCGTCACGGTAAATCTCTCGGCTGAGACACCGTGGAGCGCGGCGGACAGCATCAGCGTGCCCGCGGCGAGTGTCTTGATAATATTCCTGTCGGGGTATTGGATTGGGGGTCTGATAGTTGATGGTCAGTGAGTGAAACGGTAGACAGCGAATGTCTTGGCCGGGAGGGTGAGAGTCTCTCCGGCATACGCGGCCTCGGAGACAGCCGGCTTCACCTTGTCTGGACACTCGAGGGTGTTCTCGTCCATGGCGCCGGCGTGGAGGGTGGTGACGGTGACGGCCGCGGGCGAGGCCTGGGCCTTGAGCTTCCTGTTCTTGCCGGGGTTGAAGGTGAAGTCGAGGGGCACGGGGGCATCGGAGAGGTTGACGGCCTTGACAATGATGTCGCCGTTGGCGTCGGTGACGGCCGAGACAAAGAGGGTCGAGTCGGCCCCGGTCAGCGTCACGGGAGCCACGCGCGCGCCCTTGTTGTCGGCATAGAGCTTCTGCACATGGTAGCTCGACGTGGGCATGGAGCGGAGGTTGTCAAACCAGATGAGGTCCGGGCGCCACTGCCAGCCCTCGACGTGGGCAAAGAGGGGCGCATAGGTGGCCATCTCCACGATGTCGGCGTTGCGCTCGACACCGGTGAGGAAGGCGGCCTCGAGCAGGGCGGCGTTGAAGTGGTTGTACTTCTTGCCCTTGCCGTGGCAGGCATACTCGCCGGCAAACACCTTGGGAGCCTTGCGGCTGTAGCTGTCGTAGCGCGAGGGCGACTTGGCAAACCAGTCTTCGGGACGGTAGAAGTGCTCGTCCACGAGGTCGGCGCCGAGGTCGGTCATGGCCTCCCAGAGCATATCGAAGCGTTCGCCGTCGGGGTTCGGGCCGGACGAGCCTACAATCCTGATGTCGGGATAGCGCGAGCGTATGGCCGAGATGAAGGGCTTGAGACGCTCTACGTACTCGGGGCCCCACTGCTCGTTGCCGATGCCGATATACTTGAGGCCGAAGGGTGCGGGGTGTCCCATCTCGGCTCTCAGGCCGCCCCAGACGGTGGTGGTGTCGCCGTTGGCAAACTCTATCAGGTCGAGGGCGTCGTCGATGTAGGGCTGGAGCGAGTCTACAGGCACGTGACACTCCTCGCCGTTGTTCTGATACTGACAGGAGAGGCCCACGCTGAGGACGGGCAGAGGGGCGGCGCCAAGGTCTTCGGAGAGCTCGAAGAACTCATAGAAGCCGAGGCCTCCGCTCTGGTAGTAGTCGGGATAGAAACGGTGGGCGAATGTGTAGTGCCAGCGGTTCTCGTTGACGGGTCGGTTTTCGACGGGGCCCACGGTGTTCTTCCACCGGTAGCGCGAATCGAGGTCTGTGCCCTCGACGATACAGCCTCCGGGGAATCGGAACACGCCGGGATGCAGGTCGGCGAGCTTCTGCGCGAGGTCGGCGCGGAGGCCGTTCCTGCGGCCCTTCCATGTGTCGGCGGGCATCAGCGAGATATGCTCGAGGTCTACGGTGCGGTCTGGGTGTACGAGGAATATTCGGAGGCGACCCTTCTCGACGGTATGGGAGGGCTTGAGCGTCACCTCGTATTTGCGCCAGTCTCCGGGAGCCACCCTGATGTCGGCCTTGGCCAGGACGTGTGTCTCGCCCATCGACGCGGGGTCTGCTATCTCGACGCGTATGCGGGCTGAATCCGAGCCCTCGGCGCGTCCCCAGAGCGAGAGGCGATACTCCTTGCCCTTCTCGGCCGAGACGCCGAAAAAGCCCTCGTTCTCGAGCGCCGTATGCTTGTGGCGGTGGCCCGAGGGGGAGAGGCGCACGTAGTGGGGAGCGCGGTCGAAGGGGCCGTCAGAGCGCACCTCGACGTTGCCCGAGACATTCCAGCCCATGAGAGACTGCGGGAACTCGAACGAGCGGTTGATGACCTTCTCGGCATACAGACCGCCGTCGGCGGCATAGTTGATGTCCTCGAAGAAGAGACCGTAGAGCGTCGGCGGAATCTCAGCCGCGCCCTTGGCGCCGAGCCTGACCTCGACACCGGCGGCCCCCGCCGCCACGGGGAGCGCGGCGGCGGCGACGGCAGATATTATAAGAGACTTGATTTTCATGATCCAGACGGAGTGTGGATTCACTTCTTGGCGCGGATGGCCTCCTGCACCACGGGGATGCAGGCCTTGTAGTTCTCCATATAGCGGTTGAAGCCCTCGATGCTGTCGGGGCTTGCCGAGATGGTGACGGCGTCGGCGTCGGCAAACACCGTAGTGTCGAGCCAGTCGGCCAGCGAGAGGCCCTCGGGATTGTTGACGGCATAGTCGGCGAGCAGAGCCATGCCCCAGGCTCCGCCCTCGCCCGCGGTCTCCATGACGGAGATAGGCGTGGCAAGCGCGGCCGAGAGGATGCGCTGGCCCACTCCGGCGGTCTTGAAGAGACCTCCGTGGCCCGTCAGACGGTCTACCTCTACCCCCTCGGGGCCGAAGAGCAGGTCGTTGCCCTCCTTGAGCACGGCCACGGAGGCGTGGAGGTGTGCCCTCATGAAGTTGGCCAGGTTGAAGCGGTCTCCCACCGAGCGGACAAACATCGGCCTGCCCTCCTCGAGGTCCATGAGGGGCTCGCCCGAGAAGAAGTTGTAGGCCACGAGTCCGCCGCAGTCGGTGTCGCCCTTGAGGGCGTTCTCGTAGAGGCGTCCGTAGATGGTGTCCATGTCGGCCTCGATGCCCATCAGCTCGCAGTATTCCCTGAAGATGCCTACCCAGGCGTTGAGGTCAGAGGTGCAGTTGTTGCAGTGTACCATGGCCACGGGGGCACCCTCGGGAGTGGTGACGATGTCGATGGCCTCGTAGGGATGCGAGAGGTCGTGCTCGAGCACAATCATCGAGAACGAGGATGTGCCGGCCGAGACATTGCCCGTGCGCGGCTTGACGGCGTTGGTGGCCACCATGCCTGTCCCTGCGTCGCCCTCGGGGGGACACAGGGGGATGCCGGGGCGCAGGTTGCCCGAGGGGTCGAGGAGCCTTGCGCCTTCGCGGGTGAGGAGGCCAGCCTTCTCGCCTGCCTGGAGCACCTTGGGGAGCACGTCGGCGAGGCGCCAGGGATAGCCCCCGTCGGCCGCGAGGCGGTCGAAGGCGTCTGTCATGCGCGCGTTGTAGAGGCGCGTGTCGGGGTCGATGGGTATCATGCCCGAGGCGTCGCCCACGCCGAGCACCTTCTCGCCCGTCAGCAGGAAGTGGACATATCCTGCAAGGGTGGTGAGGAAGGCGAGGCTCTCGAGGTGTTTCTCGCCGTCGAGCATGGCCTGGCGCAGGTGCGAGATGCTCCAGCGCAGGGGGATGTTGAAGCCGAAGAGCTCCGAGAGCTCGGCGGCGGCGCGGCCGGTGTTGGTGTTGCGCCAGGTGCGGAACGAGGCCAGGAGATTGCCCTCAACGTCGAAGGGCATATAGCCGTGCATCATGGCGCTGACGCCTATCGAGGCGAGGGTCACAATCTCGCATCCGTGCTCGGCGAGGACGTTGGCGCGGAGGTCGGCATAGCAGGCCTGCATACCCTCGACGATATCCTCTACGGTATAGGTCCAGAGGCCGTTCTCAAAACGGTTTTCCCACTGGTGGCCGCCCTGGGCTATGGGCTTGTGGGAGACGGGGTCGATGAGGACACCCTTGATTCGGGTAGAGCCGAACTCGATGCCGAGGACTGCTCTGCCCTCCTCAATGATGTCTCTGGGAGTGAGTTCTTCCATATGTTATCAGCGGAGCGACTTGTTGAGCATATAGTAGACCTCGTTGTAACGCATCTCGCGCTTGAAGTCGGCGATGCGTGTCTCCTTGTTGATGTGGAGCATCTCGATACCCGCAATCTCGGCATAGTCTTCCCAGTACTCGGGAGCGATGTCGTAGCTGAAGCAGGAGTGGTGTGTGCCGCCGGCGAGAATCCATGCGCCCGCGCCGGTCTCGAAGTCGGGCATGGGCACCCAGAGGGCCGAGGCCACGGGGAGGTTGGGCAGGGGCTTGGGCTCGATGCACTCGACGTCGTTGACGATGAGGCGGAAGCGGTTGCCCATATCCACCACGGTGGCCGTCACGCCCATGCC
>JAIDJD010000053.1 GCA_029052375.1 Duncaniella sp.
GTACAATAATTCATCATACATTCTTATTCAATGAGAAGGACCGTAAACCTGACCAAAGGTCTTAATCTCGCCCTCGAGGGAGGTCTCAGAGACTTCCGCCCCGCCGGCGAGTGTGTCCCTGCGTCTGTGGCTGTCGTGCCCTCGGACTATCCAGGCCTCACCCCTAAGTGCGAGGTGGCCGAGGGAGACACCGTAGCCATGGGCCAGCCCCTGCTCCGCCACAAGGCCGACCCGGACATCAAGCTCGTATCTCCCGTCGCTGGCACAGTAGAGGCAATAGTCCGCGGCGCCCGTCGCGCCATAGAGCGCGTGGTGGTCAAGCCCGACGCCGGCTCGGCTCCGGCCCCCGTCACAATCGAGGCCGACCCCGGCGACGCCGCATCTGTCAAGAAAGCCCTGAAGCTCTCGGGTCTCTGGGCCATGATGCGCCAGCGCCCCTACGACATAATACCCGACCCCGAGGCCGAGCCCCGCGACATTTTCGTCACAGCCATGGACACGGCTCCCCTGGCCCTGCCGCTCGAAGAGGCTGTCCGCGGACGCGAGGACGACCTGCGCGCCGGAGCGGCCGCACTCAGGCTGCTCACCAAGGGCACTATATATATAGGTGCGCCCAAGGGGTCGACGATGGCAGAGATACCGGGCACAGAGACTGTCTGGTTCGCTCCGCTGCACCCCGCCGGCAACGCCGGCATCCAGGCCGCCAACATAGCCCCCGTCAACAAGGGCGAGACTGTCTGGACCCTCGACATAGTCACCCTCGCCCGCATCGGCGCCCTCATGAACACAGGCACCGTCGACACCAGGACCCTCGTGGCCCTGACAGGCTCTGAGCTCAAGAAGCCGCGCGTGGTCTCGTCCGTCATAGGGGCCGACATTGCGTCCCTGCTGGCCGGAGACGAGAAAGAGGACGGACGCAGACACCGCATCATCTCGGGCAACGTCCTCACGGGCATCCCCGTGGGAGAGGAGGGCTACCTGCGCTGCCCCTACCGCCAGGTGACGGGGATACCCGAGGGCGACGATGCCGACGAGTTCATGGGATGGGCCTTGCTGAGCCCGGCCAAGATGAGCGTCAGCCGCTCGTTCCCGGGACGCTTCCTCGGCAGGCTCTTCAGCCCCGACGCGCGCATCAACGGCGGACGCAGGGCCATGATAATGTCTGGCGTATACGACCGCTATATGCCCATGGACATCATGCCCGAATACCTGCTCAAAGCCATCCGCGGCAAGGACATCGACCAGATGGAAGCCCTCGGCATCTACGATGTGGCCCCCGAAGACTTTGCCCTCGCCGAGTATGCCGACCCCTCCAAGCTGCCTCTCCAGAAGATGGTGCGCGAGG
>JAIDJD010000054.1 GCA_029052375.1 Duncaniella sp.
GTTGAGAAAACTCTCCGCGCTCTCCCGGCCATACAGGTGCGCGGAGCCGAGGGTATGGACTGGAGTGTGTGCTATCCCGTGGCCGAGTTTGACAGCCGCGCCGTGATGTGGGATCTCTGCTATTTCAAATACTCGTACCTGAATCCTCTTGAGATACCTTACAGCGAGCCTCTTCTCGAGGATGCCTTCCGTCTGCTCGCTGCCGAGGCCGAGAGGGCCGCGGGTGGAGACGGCGGTGGCCTGATGCTGCGCGATTTCCAGAGCCGCAATGTTATGGTCTTCGGAAATTCGCCCTGGTTCATAGATTTCCAGGGAGCGAGGCGCGGGCCGCTGGCCTACGATGTCGCCTCGTTTCTGTGGCAGGCCAAGGCCGGGTTCTCGCCCGCCGAGCGCGAGAGGCTTGTCAAGGTCTATACGGACGCTCTGTCCGAGCTGAGGCCTCTGCCCGCCGACTGGGACCGACAGCTCGACCTGATGGTGATACTCAGGACCCTGCAGGTGCTCGGCGCCTACGGCTTCCGCGGGCTTGTCCAGGGCAAGGCCCACTTCATAGCCAGCATACCCGGCGCCCTCGCCAATCTGCGCCATATGCTCAAGACGTCAGAGATGCTTCGCCTCCCCGCCTATGCCGCGCTGCGCGAGGTGCTCGAGTGTGTGGCCGAGCGTCCTCCCGTCTCGCCGGAGACGGCCACTCCGGGACGGCTGACGGTGAGGGTGAGCAGTTTCTCGTTCAAGAAGGGGATACCGCTCGACCCCTCGGGCAACGGCGGCGGGTTTGTCTTTGACTGCCGCGCCATGGACAACCCCGGACGTTACGACGAGTACAAGCCTCTGACCGGACTTGACAAGCCTGTTATCGACTTTCTTGAGAGCCGCGGCGAGATTCAGCGCTTTCTCGGCGAGTGTTATGCCTTGGTTGACAGCGCTGTTGACAACTACCTGAGCCGTGGCTTCGAGTCGCTGATGGTGAGCTTCGGGTGTACCGGAGGCCGCCACCGCAGTGTCTACTCGGCCCAGCACATGGCTGAGCATCTCAAGGCCAGATATCCTGAAGTGGAAGTGATACTCAACCACCGCGAACGCGGACTGACCTCGCGCCTATGAAAGCAATGGTTTTCGCCGCCGGGCTCGGGTCGCGCCTCGCTCCGCTGACAGACACCTGTCCTAAGGCTCTGATAGAGGTGGGCGGTATGCCTATGCTCGAGCGTGTCATAAGGCGTCTGCGCGAGGCCGGGGTGGGAGAGATTGTGGTTAATGTCCACCATCATGCCGGGATGATACGCGACTTCCTTGTCTCGAGGCCCGACCTCTCGGGGGGCGTGTCGCTGAGCGATGAGACGCCCCTTCTGCTCGACACCGGCGGCGGTGTGGCCAAGGCCGCGGATATGCTTCGCGGCGACGAGCCTGTGATGCTCTACAATGCCGATATCCTCACAGACTTCCCTATCAACGATATGCTCGCAAGGCATATCCAAAGCGGGGCGGACGCCACGCTTCTTGTCTCGGCGACGCGCCCGTCATCGCGCGGACTGATATTTGACTGCGGCGGCCGTATGTGCGGGTGGACCAACCGCAACACGGGCGAGGTGAGGGCGCCGGGCCCTGTGCCTGCCGACGCGTCGGTGATGTCTTTCGGCGGGATACATATAATATCACCGTCGCTGTTGGATGATTTGAAGAATTACGGCCGCGAGGTATTCTCTATGACCCCTTTCTATACCGATACCTGCGGGCGCCGTCGGTATATGGCCTATGTGCCTGATCAGGAATATACCTGGGTGGATATAGGCCGTCCCGAGACTCTCGCAAAAGCCCGGGCCCTATTCGAGCGGGGAGAGGCATAAGGCCCATCCCTCGGCGGGAGGGAGGAGCGTCAGCCCGACAGGGGCGCCCCTGCGCCAAGCCATCAGCCCGGGGCGCGAGGGCCGCAGCCGCGAGGCCACGTCCATGGCCACGACGCCCATCGTCCGTCTGAGATTCACCTCTATGCACGGGTGTATCATCCCTCCTTGGCAGACCATCATGTCGACGCCTGCCCATCCCTCGTACTTATGTCCGGCAATCTTGCCGAGGGCCTCGGCCGCAGACCGTGCCGTCTCTTCAAGATTGCCGCGCCCGGCCATCGCGGCGAGGCGCGAGAATATCCATTCCTGAGGGGCAACGATATTGCCCGAATACATTCCGCGGTTCTCTGTCAGAAACATCGATATCCCCCTGTACCGGGCCTCTCCGCCCGAGATGTGGAAGAGCATGGCAAAGTCTGCCTGCTTCTCCTTCATGCCGCGCTCTACCATCACACTGCCCTGGCGGTGGATGATACCGGCGGCCTTTGAGGCGAGAATCTCCGGGGCGAGCCCGCCGGCGCAGAACACTCCGCGCCCGCTGCCAGACCATGGCGACTTGATGTAGCATCCGGGATATCTCCTTTCCATCTCCACAGCCTCCTGCGGGTCTGAGGTCTCGAGCGGGAGCAGGTCGACGCGTCCCATCTCCCTGAGCATCGATATGGAGGTGCGCCTGTGGCTGAGCATACGCATGGCCGCTATATCTGTCTCCGAGGGCAGGAGGGCGGGGTCTACGCCGGCGGATGTGAATATCCTCACGGTGTCTGCGCTCCATCCCCACGGGTCGGGTCTCATATCGCTTCCGCGGGCTTCGGAGACGGGATTTCCATTAAGTCCGTATAGAGCCTTGAGCGACGACACCCCGGCTGTGCCGGCTCCTGGCGCAAGCACACAGTCTGACTCCCCGGCCCACCACAACGGCAAGAGAGCCCCCGCCCTCTGCAGCGAAGCGGCATTGGGCGGGGGCGTATAGTTGCGGCAACCGAGCCCGAGGGCCAGGTCGTTGGCGGGGTTGTAGAGATGCAGCCGGCTCAAAGCTTCATCTTGGCCGCTATCCCGGCGGGGACAGCCTCCTTGTTGACATATATGTCGAGGGTCTTGGCCAGGAAGTAGGGCTCGGAGACGTAGAAGTATCCGTCATACACCTGGTTGGTGTCCCACGAGTTCTTCACCTTGTAGTAGCTCTTGCCGTTCTGGTCGGTGGCCTTGCCCACGATTATCATGCCGTGGTCGTCTGTGGTCTCGTGGCTGTCGAACATATCCTGGCGGAGCTGCTGTGTCACCTCCATCTCGTCGACGGGCCCGGTGATGTTGTTCTGCTCCTCTTCGCGTTCCTTGTCGCTGAGCTTCACCCAGCGGGCAAGCTCGGTGCCCTCGAGGTCTGCGGCGGTCTTCTTCTTGGGGAGTACGGCAAAGCCCTCTTTCCACTTGAATCCGGGCTCGGACACGTCTGCGGCCCATGCCACGGTGTATCCGTTGTCGAGCGCGTTGTCCACAATGGCTTTCATCTCCTCCATGGGCACGTTGTGATAGGGGAGCCAGAGCCAGTTGTCGGCCACCTCGAGGGGAAACTGTGTGTAGAAGGGATGGTGGGTGTAGGAGGTCACGGCCACGAAGTCGCTGCCCTTGAGGCCGAGGGCGTCGGCAAATGTGCGGGGAGTGTATGAGGTGCCGTCTACGGTGAATGTCTCGGGCTTCTCGCCGAGGTATGCGTCGAGGGTGCCCTCGACAGCCTTCTTCCATGCTGTGGACTTCTTGCCCTTCTTGGCGTTGACCTGCTCTACCATGGCCGAGAGGAGGGGGTCGAGCTCGTAATGGTCATGCTTCTCCTCGCCATACTGGAGGCCTGTGTAGGCCTCTTCGGGGACGATGCCGTAGTTGTCGATGACGTATGCCACGTCGAGCGTGCTGCCGCCTGCGGCAAAGTTGGTCTTGCCGTCCATGCGGACATAGCGGTCGGCCTTGTCGGAATAGCAGTTGCGTACTATCCACATCTCGCTGAGGTCATACTCCTTGCCTGTGCGGCGGAGTATCTCGTTCTCTATGAATCCGAGGCCGGAGAAGCTCCAGCAGGTGCCTGACTTGTTCTGGTCCTTGACAGATGTCACGGGCACTGTGACTGTGTCTGTGAACTTGAAGCCCTTCTCGGGTTCGGTCTTGGCCTTGGGCTTGGCGTCTGCGCCTGCGGCACAGATGGCTAATGCGGTGAGAGATAACAGATAATGTTTCATGGATTGGTCTTGATGGTGTCTCCCGGCAGGGAGATATGATAATGAAACGGATGTTAAAGATAATGCAAAGTTACCCAAAAATCTGCTAAAAGGCTCAATAACTTGGAAAAAAATCGTAAATTTGTGGCCGATTCCATCAAAATAATTCATCAGCATGAAGCGTATCTCCGTCATCATAGCCCTCGCCCTGGCCATCGTCATGGGCTCTTCGCTCAGGGCTTCGGCCGAGTTCAGGTGGGGACCCTCGCTGGGCCTCTCTGTCAACCACTATAAGTTCAAGCAAGACCTCCTGCAGGTGTCAAACGGCATCGGCGGGTCGGCCGGCGTCCGCGGCGAAATGATGTTCCCGGGCATCGGATTCGGCATAGAGGTGGGTCTCTTCTACGAGCAGAAGGCCGGAAAGGTCAACTTCGGCGAGTGGGAGATATGGCAGGGAGACTATGGCCGGCCCAATCTGATGCTCCACAATATCGACATCCCCGTCAACCTCAAGTTCAAGTGGACCCGTATGCAGGGCCTCGAAGACTATGTGGCCCCCTTTGTGTTCGGCGGCCCCGTGTTCAGCATCCAGGCCGGACACACCAAGTGTGACGCCCTCAAGTATTCAGGCGGAGACATAGGTCTCACCGTCGGAGGCGGCGCCGAGCTGTTCAGACACTGGCAGATAGCGGCCTCCTATACCTGGGGAATGTCTTACGCGATGAAGACACGCCTGCTGACAGACAACACCGCCGCCAACCGCACTGTCGACATCCGCGTCACATATCTCTTCTGACGCCTCTGCACGACATCCGGAGACATACCGCGTCCGAACCTCAATGGCTCGGACGCGTCTTTTTTTACGGAACCCGGCAGAAACTCAAGCCGGCCGCAACAGTCTCTTCACCCCACCGTCATTGTGGCGAAGCGGGTGGTGTAGTCTGGCGACTTGAGGCCGCGGTGTATGGCGTTGACAAATTTCAGATTCTTGCCGTCCTCGCCCTTGACGCGGTATTGCTGTGAGCCGAGCACCACGGTGTCTGAGCCCATGCGTCTGTTGACGCTGTCGAGGGTCTCGGATATGTGGCGGCTGCGGGCCATCCGCTCGGGGTCGTACTCGAAGAGGTCCGGCTGTACGGCTGTGTCCGATGCGATACCGCTCACCATAACGCCCGCGCGCTTGTAGCGTATCCCCTTGCGGAATATAGTGCCGAGAGCCGAGAGGGCCCCGCCGACTATCTCTATGGTCGAGGCCGTGGGTGTCGAGAAGGTGAAGAGAGCCCCGGCGTCATACTGCTCGAGGTCTTCGCGGAAGTGGTTTGACTGCACGAAGGCTGTGAGCATCGCACACACAGACCGCTGGCGGCGCAGTTTTAGCGCACACCGCGCGGCATAGTTGGCCACATGGCTGCGCAGGTCGGCCAGGTCGGTGAGCATATCCGGGAAGCTGCGGCTTGTGACTATCGTCTTTTTGGTGACGGCTTCCAGAGCGTCCACCTCTATGACGCTGTGTCCGTTCAGCTCGTCCCAGGTGCGTTCTCCGGTGACGTGAAACCTCATCCTGACCCATGCTCTCGGACACTCGGCAAAGTCGAGCGCCGTCCTCACCCCGGCATTGTTAAGCGCTTTTCTTGTCTGCCTCCCCACGCCCCAGACATCGCCGACGGGCAGGAGCGCGAGGGCCTTGCGCCTTGCCGTCTCGCTGTCTATGATACAGCACTTGCGGTAGCCGGGATAGCGCTTGGCAAACTTGCTCGCGGCCTTGGCCAGGGTGCGTGTCGGGGCTATCCCGAGGCTGACGGGTATGCCTGTAGAACGCAAGACCGTGGCACACAGCTTTTCGCCCCACGGCTTGAGTGTCTCAGGCGGGATGCCCGTGAGGTCGAGGAACGCCTCGTCTATTGAATACTGGACCACCTCCGGAGCCTCCTCGGCGAGCACCCTCATCACGCGGGCAGAGAGGTCGCCATAGAGCGTGTAGTTGGACGAGAAGGCCGTCACATCGGCGCCATGCCACCGCTCGCGCATCTGGTAGTAGGGGAGTCCCTCGGGTATGCCCATGGCCTTGGCCTCGGCCGAGCGCGCTACCACACATCCGTCGTTGTTGCTCAGCACCACCACGGGCTTCCCGTCAAGATCGGGGCGGAAGACGCGCTCGCACGAGCAGAAAAAGCTGTCGCAGTCCACGAGCCCTACCATAGCTCTGACCCCGGCCTCCGCTTCCGGTTGGCCTTGATGGTGTAGACCACCACGCCCCATACCTTGAAACGGCTCTCCGGGGTCACCTCGATAGGCTTGTATGAGGGATTGGAGGGCATCAGCCACAGCCTCTGCGGGCCGTCGAAGCGCAGTCGCTTGAGCGTGAACTCGCCGTCGAGACAGCAGACGGCCAGGTCGCCGTGCTCTGGCTCGAGGCTTTTGTCTATCACAAGTATGTCTCCCTCGGTTATCCCCTCCGAGGCCATGGAGTCGCCCACGACGCGCGCATAGAATGTGGCCGCGGGGTGGCGCACGAGCTCGCGGTTGAGGTCGATGGCAGATGAGATATAGTCTTGCGCAGGGCTTGGAAATCCGGCTCTTATGCCTTCGTCGGCATACGGAAGAGACATTGCGGCCGATATGGCCGCATGATGGAGTTGAAGCGAGACGTTCATGGCTGGCGGAAGTGTATAGCTGAAGTGACTGCCAAAGTTACCCATTCCGGCGGGCAATACTGTTGCCCATCCGGGTTAAAAAATCACATCACCCCCGCGGACCCGATGGTCCGCGGGGGTGATGTATGGTACAGGGGCTATATTATTATATATAGGTGTCTGGAATCCGTTGTGGATTATTTCTTGCTCCTTGACTCTTTGGCGGCTGTCTTCGTGGCTGTCTTGGCGGCCTTCTTGACGTCTTCCTGTGTCGGGGTGGCCCTGCGGAGGCGGAGCACCTGGGCCGAGCGCGAGGGCAGGTAGAGCTTGAGCCATTCGCGGCCTGTGGGTGCGAAGAGGGGGTCGGTCTGTGTGAGGTGGTGTACGTTCTCGTCGATGTTGCCGTATCCGCCGAAGGCAGGATTGTCTGTGGAGAGCACAACCTCGTACTCGCCTGCCGGGGCAAGGACGCCATAGCCTGTGAACGACTTGGTGGGGCTGAAGTTGAAGACAAACACGAGGTCGCCGCGCATGAAGGCCAGCACCTGGTCGTCGTCCTTCTCCCAGAGCTTCACCACGGGGAGCGACTGGAAGTTGTAGACGCCTGATAAGGTGTGGACCATGGCGTTGTCGAAATCGTTGAGATACCTGTACTTGAGGTCTTCGCGGTCTACGAGGTCCCACTGGCGGCGAGCGTACTTGTAGCTCCATCCGTTGCCCTCGCGGGGGAAGTCTATCCACTCGGGATGTCCAAACTCGTTGCCCATGAAGTTGAGGTATCCGCCGTTGATGGTTGAGGCTGTCACGAGCCTTATCATCTTGTGGAGGGCCATGCCGCGGGCCACGGCCATATTGTCGTCGTCCTTCATCATGTGCCAGTACATCTCCTTGTCTATGAGGCGGAAGATGACTGTCTTGTCGCCCACGAGGGCCTGGTCGTGGCTCTCGACATACGAGATGGTCTTCTCGTCGGCGCGGCGGTTGGTGAGCTCCCAGAATATCGAGGTGGGCTTCCACTCCTCGTCCTTGCGCTCCTTGAGGATCTTGATCCAGTAGTCGGGTATGCCCATGGCCATGCGGTAGTCGAATCCCATGCCGCCGTCCTTGATGGGTAGGGCGA
>JAIDJD010000055.1 GCA_029052375.1 Duncaniella sp.
CTATATGATTATCAAGTAACCGCACGACGAAAACATGAACACCAATCTTAAATCCAATAGCGCCGTGAGACACCTTGTGACAATTCTCATACTGTTGGCCGCCGTGTTCCGGGCCTCGGCCGACGGACCGTACACCATACGCGGCATAGTCCTGGAATTTGACAGCGGAGAGCCGGTGATCGGAGCCTCCATCGCGGAGAAAGGCGCCCCGGCCTCTGTCATCACCGATATCAACGGCGAGTTTGCAATCTCTGTCTCCGGATCCAAGGCCGTCATAGATGTGAAGTCTGTGGGATACGAGGCTCTGACAGCCGAGGTCACAGCAGGCAAAACCAACACCCTGCGCCTGCACACCAGCAATAACCTCCTCAACGAGGTGGTAGTCGTGGGCTACGGCACCACAACCCGCAAGGATGTCACCGGAGCCGTGGCAAAGGTGGATGTCAAGGAGATGCAGAAAGCCCCCGTCTCCAACTTTGAGGAGGCCCTCGCCGGCCGTGTGGCCGGTGTGCAGTCCACAAGCGGCGACGGACAGCCGGGCAGCGAGCTCAGCATCGTGATACGCGGAAACAACTCCGTCACCCAGAGCAACGCGCCTCTCTACGTCGTGGACGGATTTCCCCTCGAGACCTCTGTCGGCAATGTGCTCAACCCCGAGGAAATCGAGTCGATGGAGATTCTCAAGGATGCCTCGGCCACGGCCATCTACGGCGCCCGCGGAGCCAACGGCGTCATCCTCATCACCACCAAAAAGGGCAAGGCGGGCCGTCCCGTGGTCTCGTACAACCTCTATATGGGTGTGCAGCGCACCATCAAGAAGCAAGAGATGCTCGACCCTTATGAGTTTGTACGCTATCAGCTCGACGTCAACGAGGCTCTGTACTCCTCGATGTATCTTGGCAACGAGATGACCCTCGAGGACTACAGAAACGTCGGGGGCATCGACTGGCAGGACCAGGTGTTGCGCGATGCCTTTCTCATGAATCACTCGCTCTCTGTGCGAGGCGGTTCGGACAACACGCGCTATGCCATCTCGGGCAGTGTGGTTCATCAGGACGGCGTCATCACCAACAGCGGCTACCGCAAATACCAGGGGCGTCTCAACCTCGAGCAGAACCTCAGCCGCAAGGTCAAGGCTGGCGTCAATCTCAACTACACTTACAACAAGAAATTCGGCACCATAGCCTCCGAGCAGAACTCATCGCCGACGGCCAGCATCATGTACAGTATGTGGGGCTACAGGCCTGTGGGCACCCTCTGGCAGAGCGATCTGCTCGACAACCTCTTCGACGACACCCTCGACCCTACCCGCGACTATCGCATCAATCCTGTGATGGCCGTCAGGAACGAATACAACCCCATGCATACGAATACGTTCATAGCCAATGCATTCGTGCAATACAAGATTCTGGAC
>JAIDJD010000056.1 GCA_029052375.1 Duncaniella sp.
ACTATCTCGTATCCTGTCTTCAGCAGGGCCTGTGTGACTATCAGAGAGCCCACCTCGCTCCAGGGGAGTATCCCGCAGAAGGCTATCGGGAAGAATATCAGCGAGTCTGTCCCCTCGCCCCAGAGCGAGGAGAGGATGGCGCGGAGCGAGAATCCGCCCCGGCCTCCGTCGGGGGCCGAGAGCTTCATGCGGGCCATGACATAGGCGTTGACCATTGACCCGCAGAGAAAGGCCGCGAAGCTGGCCACGAATATCCTCGGGACGGCTCCGAATATCAGCTCCATTGCCTCCTGTCCGTGCCACGACCCTGCCCCGGGGAGCCATATGCCGAGCTGGAGCAGGAGGGCCACCAGGAGGTTCATCCCGAAGCCGAGCCATATGACGAGCCTCGCCTTGGCAAATCCGTAGACCTCCACGATGCAGTCGTTGAGGATGTAGGAGAGGGGGAAGACTATGACGCCGGCTGTGATGGTCAGAGGCCCGAGCGAGACGGTCTTGATCTCCATGAGGTTGCTGACTATCAGGCAGACACAGAATGTCACCGCCAGCAGCATGAACGTGACAGAGATGCGCGCCTCTTTCATGGCTCGGAGTCGAATCTGTGGTCGAGTATCATGTCTGCGAACTCGCGCACGCATCCCTCGCCGCCCCTGAGGGTCATGGCGTGTATCCCCTCGAGGGCGCGCACCTGCGGCATGGCGTCGGCCGGGCAGGCGGCGAGCCCGGCGGCCTTGAGCATGGGGATGCAGTTGACGTCGTCGCCTATGTAGGCGGTCTCGGCGAGGGTTATCCCCATCTCGGCACATATGGCGCGCGCGGCCTCGGCCTTGCCCTCGAAGCCGCGTCCCTGCACCAGAAAGTCGAGGCCGAGCTTCTCGGCGCGGCGGGCCACTATGGCTGTGGTCTCTCCGGTGATTATGCCTGTCTTGATTCCGGCCTGCTGGAGCAGCTTGAGCCCCATGCCGTCGCGCGTGTTGAATTTCTTCATCGTGTCTCCCTGGGCCGAGTAGTACATCCCGCCGTCGGTCAGCGTCCCGTCCACGTCGGTCAGAAAGAGCTTTATCTTATGGGTCATATATATAAATTATGGTAAGGACAGTCCCGTCGCGGTGTCTCCCGCGCCATGGGCTCTGAGGCCCTCTGCAACGGGGATAAGGACAGGTGTATTGTATGGTCTATTGTCTGAAACTCAGTGCAAAGTTAGTGAAAAAAGCCGTCATCCGCAACCTTGCGCCCGATTTGCGCACCCCAATCTGTCATAATTGTAGTCTTGTGTTCGGATATCTTATGGATTTTTGCTAATTTTGCACCCGGAAACCAACCACATACCATCAAGATATGCAGGAAAAGATAATCATTCTCGACTTCGGGTCGCAGACCACGCAGCTCATAGGCCGCCGTGTCCGCGAGCTGGGCGAGTATTGCGAGATTGTTCCCTACAACAAGTTCCCCTATGACGACCCCTCGGTGATAGGCGTCATTCTCTCGGGCTCGCCCTTCTCTGTCTATGACGAGAAGGCCTTCACCGCCGACCTCTCGCGCCTGCGCGGCAGACTGCCCGTGCTCGGCATCTGTTATGGCGCACAGTTCATCGCCTATACCTCGGGCGGCACGGTAGAGCCCGCGCCCTCGCGCGAGTACGGACGCGCCCGCCTGGCCTCTGTCGAGGCGGCAGACCCCCTGATGGCCGGCATCGAGCCCGGCGCGCAGGTGTGGATGAGCCACGGCGACACCATCACCTCCATCCCCGCCGGTTTCAAGACCATAGCCTCTACCGAGGATGTGCCCGTGGCGGCATACCGCGTCGAGGGCGAGCAGACATGGGGCGTGCAGTTCCACCCCGAGGTCTACCACTCGGAGTGCGGCACACAGCTGCTGCGCAACTTCGTGGCCGGCATCTGCGGCGGCCGTCTCGACTGGACAGCCGACTCCTTCATCGAGTCTACCGTCAAGGCCCTGCGCGAGCAGCTCGGCGACGACAAGGTGGTGCTCGGCCTCTCCGGCGGCGTAGACTCTTCGGTGGCCGCTGTCCTGCTCAACCGCGCCATCGGCAAGAACCTCACCTGCATCTTCGTGGACCACGGTATGCTCCGCAAGGACGAGTTCAAGAACGTCCTCCACGACTATGAGTGCCTCGGCCTCAACGTGGTGGGCGTGGACGCCTCGGAGAAGTTTTTCAGCGAGCTCTCCGGCGTCACCGAGCCCGAGAAGAAGCGCAAGATCATCGGCAAGGGCTTCATCGACGTCTTCGACGCCGAGGCCCACAAGATAGAGGATGTCAAGTGGCTCGCCCAGGGCACCATCTATCCCGACTGCATCGAGAGCCTCTCCATCACCGGCACCACCATCAAGAGCCACCACAACGTCGGCGGCCTGCCCGAGAAGATGAACCTCAGGCTCTGCGAGCCCCTGCGCCTCCTGTTCAAGGACGAGGTGCGCGCCGTAGGCCGCCAGCTCGGTATGCCCGACCACCTCATCAAGCGCCATCCCTTCCCCGGCCCCGGCCTTGCAGTCCGCATCCTCGG
This sequence comes from Duncaniella sp., assembly GCA_029052375.1. Taxonomy (GTDB): domain Bacteria; phylum Bacteroidota; class Bacteroidia; order Bacteroidales; family Muribaculaceae; genus Duncaniella. The sequence goes on from JAIDJD010000056.1 coordinate 2,526, forward strand.
CGACATCACTCCCGAGAAGGTGGCCGTGCTCCAGGAGGCCGACCATATCTTCATCCAGGGTCTCCGCGACTGGGGCCTCTACGACAAGGTATGGCAGGCAGGCGCCATCCTGCTCCCCGTCCAGAGCGTGGGCGTCATGGGCGACGAGCGCACCTACGAGCGCGCCGTGGCTCTCCGCGCCGTCACCTCCACAGACGCCATGACCGCCGACTGGGCCCACCTCCCCTACGACTTCATGGCACAGGTGAGCAACGACATCATCAACAAGGTCCGCGGCGTCAACCGCGTATGCTACGACATCTCCTCCAAGCCGCCGGCAACCATCGAGTGGGAGTAAGCCCCGGACAGAAGGCTGCCGCCGCATGACAGCGTAAAAAAAGTGAAATGTAGGGATGCTCTGCGGAGCATCCATACATTTTTTGTTGCAGTCCATATCTATCGTTCAACATGACTTCAGAAAGAGAATTGATAATTCTTGGGATAGAGTCGTCCTGTGACGACACGTCGGCAGCCGTCATCCGCGACGGACTGCTGGCCAGCAATGTGATAGCCTCTCAGGATGTCCACGCCGAGTATGGCGGCGTGGTGCCCGAGCTGGCCTCGCGCGCCCACCAGCAGAACATCCTCCCTGTGGTGGACACCGCCATCAAGCGCGCCGGCATCACCCCCGCCGACCTCTCGGCCATCGCCTTCACCCGCGGTCCGGGCCTGCTGGGGTCTCTGCTCGTGGGCACATCCTTTGCCAAGGGTATGTCGCTGGGCCTCAGGATACCCATCATAGACGTCAACCACCTGCACGGCCATGTGCTCTCGCACTTCATCCGCCGCGAGGAGACCGACGAGGTGCCGGCCTTCCCCTACCTGTGCCTGCTCGTGAGCGGAGGCAACAGCCAGATAATCCTCGTGCGCAACTACAACGACATGAAGATACTCGGCCGCACCATCGACGACGCCGCGGGCGAGGCCTTCGACAAGTGTGCCAAGGTGATGGGGCTCCCATATCCGGGCGGTCCTCACATAGACCGCCTCGCCGCCGAGGGAGACCCGGCGAGGTTCAGGTTTGCCAAGCCGCATATCCCCGGGCTCGACTACAGCTTCTCGGGCCTCAAGACGTCGTTCCTGTATACGCTCAGGGACAATCTCAAGACCGACCCCGACTTCATAGAGAAGAACAAGGCCGACCTGGCCGCCTCGCTCCAGGCCACCATCATAGCCATCCTGATGGACAAGCTCGACAAGGCCGTCAGGGAGACCGGCGTCACCACCATAGCCATCGGCGGAGGCGTCTCGGCCAACTCGGGCGTGCGCGATGCCGTGGCCGAATATTGCCGCAGGCGCGGCCTCAAGGCCTTCATCCCGCCCCGTCTCTTCACTACAGACAACGCCGCCATGGTGGCCATGGCCGGATATTTCAAGTATCTTGACCGTGACTTCTGTGCCTACGACAAGGCTCCGTATGCGAGGGTGGAGGTATAGAGAAAAAAGGAGAAGAACAATGCAGATATCAGTCATTCCCATCGGCGATGAGATACTCATCGGCCAGGTGACCGACACCAACTCGGGCATGATAGCCCGCATGATAGCCCCCTGCGGGTGGCAGGTCAGAGAGGTGCTCGCCGTCGGCGACTCTCCCTCCGAGATAGCCCGCGCCATCGACGAGGCCTTCAGCGTCACAGACGTGGTGATAACCACCGGAGGCCTCGGCCCGACAAAGGACGACCTGACCAAGCAGGTGCTCTGCGACATCTTCGGCGGCACCCTTGTCGAAGACCCCTCGGTGACGGAGAACATCAAGGCCATATTCGAGCGCAGGGGCATACAGCTCAACCGCCTCACGGCCGCCCAGGCCCTCGTGCCGACGTCATGCACCGTCATCCAGAATCTCGTGGGGACAGCCCCCATCATGTGGTTCGAGCGGCCGGACGGCAAGGTGCTCGTGGCCATGCCGGGCGTGCCGTTCGAGACCGAGACCATGCTGCGCGACGCCGTGCTGCCGCGCCTGCTCGGGCGCTTCCGTTCAGACGTGGCCATAGCCCATGCCGTGGTGATGGTCGAGGGATTCACCGAGAGCGCGCTCGCCGAGACCCTCGAGGAGTGGGAGACAGCTCTACCCGCGCATCTCCACCTCGCCTACCTGCCCAAGCCCGGCCTCATCCGCCTGCGCGTGGACGGAATGCACCCCGACGGCGACTTCATCCGTGCCGAGGTGGCCCGCGCCGCCGGCGAGATCAAGGCCATTGTCGGCCCTCACGCCGTGGCCGACACAGACCTTGACGCCGCAGGCATCATGCTCGGCCGCGCCCGCCGCCACGGACTTATGATAGCCACGGCCGAGAGCTGTACGGGCGGCAACATAGCCCATCAGCTCACGCTCGTCCCCGGCGCGTCCGACGTCGTGGCCGGAGGGGTCGTGTCTTACAGCAACGAGGTCAAGATGGCTCTGCTCGGCGTCAGGGCCGAGACCCTCGAGACACACGGCGCCGTCAGCGAGCAGGTGGTGCGTCAGATGGCCGAGGGCGTCCTGAGGGCCACGGGGGCCGACATCGCCGTCTCGACAAGCGGCATAGCCGGCCCGGGCGGAGGCACCCCCGGCAAGCCTGTCGGCACCGTCTGGATGGCCGCCTCGCTGCGCACCCCTGAGGGAGTCAGGACAGTGGCCAGGCTGGGCCGTTTCAACGGCTCGCGCCAGCGCATCATCGACACAGCCACCACCCATGCCTTGCTCCAAGGCGTCAGGCTGATAGACGATACGCTCGGCTGAGTGTTAAAAAGTGTGTCATTCTGCTAAAAACAAAGAATGACTTTTGGCCACGTCGCAAAAATTGATTAACTTTGCGCCGAGTTTTGTGGCTCATCCTCGAAAGTCGCCGGAAATGATGCGCCGTGCGTACGATATGAGACGTGAGATGGCGGCCACAGGCTATACGTCAAAAACAATAAATCAAAGAGATAAAAACCAACAGCCATGTCAAAAATTTGTCAGATTACCGGCAAGAAAGCAATGGTGGGCAACAATGTTTCGCACTCGAAGCGTCGCACCAAGCGCACCTTTGATGTGAATCTCTTCAACAAGAAGTTCTTCTGGGTTGAAGAGCAGGCCTGGATCACACTGACCATCTCGGCCGCCGGCCTCCGCACCATCAACAAGAAGGGCCTCGACGCAGCCATCAAGGAAGCTGCAAAGAAGGGCTACATCACTGAAATCACTTACCTCGACATTTAAGATATAAGAAGATGGCAAAGAAAGCTAAAGGAAATCGCGTTCAGGTCATCCTCGAATGCACCGAACACAAGGCCAGTGGTATGCCCGGCACCTCCCGCTACATCACCACCAAGAACCGCAAGAACACCACCGAGCGTCTGGAGTTGAAGAAGTACAACCCCATCCTCAAGAAGGTGACTGTCCACAAAGAAATCAAATAATATCCAAATACCACTCTGACTCATGGCAAAGAAAACCGTAGCCTCTCTTCAGAAGGGCGAAGGCCGCACCTACAGCAAGGTCATCAAGGTAGTTAAGTCTCCCAAGACCGGTGCTTACACCTTCCAGGAACAGATGGTGCCCAACGACGCCGTCAAGGACCTCCTGAAGTAAGGATCTCCCAGCAATACACGACTCCGCTACGCTCCGGCGTACAATAACTCATATCAAGCTCCCCCAGGACAGAAGTCCGAGGGGAGCTTTTTGTTTTGCAGCTATTCTCTTGCCCCATGCAGGGGCAAGACGAGAGAAAACCCCGGGGTGGATGGGCGGAGACGCAGTCGGAGCACGGCCTCCCTGGGGTCTGGTCAGCAATCAATAGACCACAACCCCGGAGGCGGGTTGTACAGCACAGACGTATCAAACGGTGGGTCCGTGCAACCCGCTTCCGGGGTTGCCTCAATATATCGGGCAGGTATCCCCAGGGAGGCCGTGCTCCGACTGCGTCTGCGCCAATCCACTATGGGGTTTCCTCAGTGTTGCCCCTTGCGGGGGCAAAGGACAGCAGCGAGGAGATGCTCTCATATAGGGGACTAACCAGAGGCCGGGAAGCCGATAAACTTTAATCCTGAGGCCGATAGGCCTAAACCTTAAACCAACCCTTAAACCAACCTGTGGCTTTATAGAATTTTATAAACCTGCGGCTTGCAGATTAGGGGAATTATACATATCTTTGCAGGTGTAACATACTTACTTTCCGACCAATTAAATAAAACCTGTATTCTGTGAAAAAGATTTTGTTTGCCGCTTTGACTTGTATCGGGGCGGGCGCCGTCACGGCTCAGACTATCGTAGAGACTCCGGCCTACCGCTGGCACGGCGATACCATCACCCAGGGCGTCTACATGGCCACAGCTCCCTCAGCTACAGAAATCATTTCCACCTACTCGGCCCAGCCCGGCTACTATATGGGCATCGACAAGGAGTGGAGGCTCAAGAACGACATCAGCTCTTATCCCCGTCTTTCAACCCCCAACACTCTCCACGAGGCTATCTACAACATGGGCCTCGACGAGATGGTCAATGCCGTGGAGCCTGACACCACACTGCGCACCGGCAAGGAGTGGGCCGGCGTATGGACACGCGACGTCAGCTATTCCATCCTGCTCTCCATGGCCTATATGCAGCCCGAGGCCTCGAGGATATCGCTCATGAAGAAGGTAGACCCTCTGGGCCGCATCATACAGGACACCGGCTCGGGAGGCGCGTGGCCGGTGTCTACCGACCGCGAGATATGGTGTGCGGCCGCATGGGAGGTCTACAAGGTGACCGGCGACCGCAAGTGGCTCGAGTATATATATCCCATCATCAAACGCTCGCTCGAGACAGACCGCGAGGCGTTCTACGACACCGAGACCGGCCTGGTGCGCGGCGAGACCTCGTTCATAGACTGGCGCGAGCAGAGCCATCCCCGCTGGATGCAGTGTGCCGACATCTACAACTCAGAGACCCTCTCGACCTCTGTGGTCCATGCCAGGGCGTGGCGTGTGCTCGGCGAGGCGGCCTCTCTGCTCGGCCATAAGGATGTGGCCCGCGACGCCTTCGCTCAGGCCGATGCCATCGCGGCCGCGGTCAACGAGTATCTCTGGATGGAAGACAAGGGCTATTATGCCATGTATCTCTACGGACGCGACAACCTGATAGCCAATCCGCGGGCCGAGACCCTGGGCGAGTCGCTCGCCATTATGTGGGACGTAGCCCCCGAGGCTCGCGCCAAGAAGGTGACAGAGAACAATCCCACGACCCCCTTCGGCGTCACCATCTTCTGGCCCTCAATCGCCGATATTCCCTCGTATCACAACAAGTCGCTCTGGCCCTGGGTAGGCGCCTGGTGGGGACTGGCCAATGCAAAGGCCGGCAATGAGGCGGGCGTCATGGAGGCCTTCGGCTCGGTATTCCGCCCCGCGGCGCTCTTTGCCACCAACAAGGAGAACTTCAACATCGAGAACGGCGACATCGCCACCGAGCTCAACTCGTCCAATATGCTCTGGTGTCTCAGCGGCAACATAGCCTTGACCCACAGGATACTCTTCGGCATCGACTTTGATAAGGATGGCCTCGCCTTCCGCCCCTTTGTGCCCGAGGCTCTCGCCGCCACACGCACTCTCGACGGCTTCAAGTATCGCGGAGCCATGCTCGACATCACCGTCTCGGGCTTCGGCAGCGAAATCAAGTCGTTCAAGGTCAACGGCAAGGAGCAGGCTCCCTTCATCCCCGCCTCCAAGGCCAAGGGGAAGATGAGGGTAGAGATTGTGATGGCCGACAACGAGATACCCCCCATGGCCGTCAACCGTACCGCCCAGGCCGTGGCGCCCCTCACCCCCATAGCCTGGCTCGAAGGCAAGACCCTTGTGTGGAACCCCATAGAGTATATCAACCGGTATATCATCGTCAGGGACGGCAAGAGGATAGCAGAGACCAAGGCCACGACCTGCGACGCCTCTGTGCCCGGTGTCTATCAGGTGATAGGTGTCTCGGACGAGGGCGTCGAGGGGTTTGCCTCAGAGCCACGCTCGACCCGAGAGGGACAGTATATCCCGCTCGGCAAGTCGGACAACAACAAGGCCTCTGTGGTCAACATCCCCGTCACCGTCGACAAGGAGGGAGACTATCTCTTCACCTTCAGCTATGCCAACGGCGAGGGCCCGGTCAACACCGAGAACAAGTGTGCGATACGCACTCTCTCTGTCGACGGCAAGAAGGCCGGCATGGTGGTGATGCCCCACCGCGGCAAGGGCAACTGGGACGAGTATGGCTGGAGCAATACGCTCAGGGCGCGCCTCGCCCCCGGCACCCACACCGTCACCCTTGACTTCCGTCCCGAGAACGAGAATATGAACATCGAGACCAACCACGCCGTGCTCGGCGGTCTGCGCGTCGAGAGAGAATAGGCGCCCCCCGGGGCGGTCTCGCTCTGCCTGTCCATGCCGGCTCCCTATTCGGGGACATATATTATGTCTCCGGAGGGGAGCCGGTATGCTGTCCCGACCCTCTCGCCGCGGCTGGCCGAGGGGTCGTCCGAGTCGGCCGACGGGGTGTAGCGCTCTACCTTGCCGCCGGTCTTGGTGATGATTTCCATATCGGTACGGCCGGGGTTCTTGACCATGGTGAAGTCTTCCTGAGAGAACATCTCGGTCATGTCGTAGCGGGTGACGAGCGCCACCATGAGGGCCACGGCAAAGACCATGGCCACGTCGAAGAGGTTGCTCACAACGCTCATGGGGTCTGTCTCCTCTGAGCTTCTCAGTATCTGATGTCGGCGGCGTCTCATGGCTTGGCTGTCGAGGTGTTGCGTGACACATCGGCGAGATATTCGAGCAGGGCGAGCGAGCGCAGGGCCCACCGCTCCTTTACCTGCTGTGTCAGGAAGCCTATGGCGCTGACCACGAGGCCCACCACCGTGGTGGAGAAGGCCACCTGCATATTGTAGGCCATCGAGGCGATGTCTCCGGACGCGAGGCCTGCGAGGGCCGGGCCCATCGGTATCAGCGTGCCCATAAGTCCGAGTATCGGGCCCATCTTGGCGAGTATCTTCGAGGTGGCGATGTTCTTCTCGAGGGCTGTCTCGTATTCGGCCAGGATGAGGTCTGTGCGGGCGGGTTCGGCGCCCTCCTCCACGATCCTGCGGGCGCAGGCGCCGAAGAGCGAGCGGTCTTCATCGGGGATATGCAGCCCGGCGAGTGTAGCGGGGGTGACGGCCGACACAGGCCCGTAGAGAGTCGAGGCCGTGCGGCGCTCCTGGAGATACTGTCCGAAAAATCCGCCTGTGAGGATGAGGGCGCGGATGAAGAAGAAGATCAAGAGCAGGATGACCGGGACAAGGAGCCCGGTGGAAATCCAGTAGAGGATGTTGCTTATAAGATTCATGTCCTTTTGGTTTTTTTGTGAGATCTCTCTGATTGAATTTTGTGTATGGCCAGCCCGGCGGCGGCTGAGGCCGCGAGCAGGAGGAGAGAGGCGCCGAGGGCCTTCCACTCTATTTCGGCTGTGCCCTCCACGGCTGTGCGTCCGTTGACGGCGGCGGCCACTCCGAGCCCGGCTGTCATGAGGCTGAGCAGGAACAGGAGCTCGAGGCGTATCTCTCTCTCGGGCAGGAGCCATCCGAGGGCCCGCGCAATGAGGGGGAAGCCGGTGAGCACCGCGGCGCCGAGACAGCATCCCGTGAGGGTGAAGTCTGTCCCCGGGAGCGAGAAGATGAGCCAGGCGAGCAGGGCGAAGAGCGAGGGGAACAGCATGAACCCCGGGAACCAGAGCAGGGCCTTGGCGAGCATGGCCTCCCTGCCGTGCCGGGGTGCGGCGGCGAGTATGCAGAAGGCGATGGCGAGACCGACGTCGAGTGTCAGCCACACAGTGGCGTCGAGCATCAGCCCGGGCTGTTCGAGCCATCCGGCGATGCGCTGGCGAGACTGCGATGCGGCCATGTCTGCGGCCGAGCATACGGCGGCCGCTGCGGCGAGCGAGAGCGCCGCCTGTCCTCTCCACCCGTGGAACGAGAGCTTCAGGAGGGCGGAGAGGCAGGCGAGAGCCATGATGAGTATGACAACTGTTTCCATGGCTCAGGCGGCTGGCTTGCGGCGCCGGCGTATCAGTAAGACAAGGGCGGCGAGAAGGAGTGCGGCGACTGCGGCCGCGGCGGCGAGGCCGTCGATGCGGTTGACGGTCCGAGCGGAGTCTGCCAGCTCCTCGCGCTTCATCACCATGCCGCCGTCGTCCCTGCCGTCCCGGTCGGCGCGCACTCCGGCCACGGCTCTGTTGTAGTCTGCGGCGGCCTCGGCCGTGACATTAGAGGCTATGAAGGCACGCAGGGCCGCGTTGTCGCAGACAAATCCCGTACAGGCGGCTCCAGCCCGTGCCACAGCCTCGGTATGGAGTGCGGCTATGGCCCTGACCTGCTCGTGCGAGGCCTGCCACAGGCCCTTGCGGGCAGTCTCGAGCATCACGGCTGTCATCTCCTGGACGGCTGCCGGATTGACCTCCATCAAGTGACGGCGTATGCCGAGGCCGGCGGCGTCTGCCACATAAGTCTCGTAGATGCCGTCCCACAGCTCGTTGTCTATGACGTCGGGTTTCATGACGTTCCAGCCGTATGTGTTGGTGACAGTCTCTGCTATGGCGGCCATGTCTCCCGCTCCGCCCTTCATCTTCTCGCGTATGTACGAGGGATTGAGTATCGTGGTCCGGCTCTCCACGCCTATGGCCTCCTTGAGTTCCTGCATCCTGGCGCGTCCGCGGTTGCGGTAGTCGCTCAGATATGCGTCCGGGTCCTTGCCTGTGACGGTGCGGACAGCGAGGTTCATGCCGCCCATGAACTCGTAGACATGGTCGAGCGAGAGCGCGCCCCAGGTGTTGCTCTGCCTGGGCTGCACGACGGCGTCGGTGTTGGCGAGCGCGGCCTCGAAGGCGTGGTCTCGCATCTGCTCCCACTCCTCCTCGCTGCCGTAGAGGGCGCCCATGTTGGCCATGTAGACCGAGGCTATCTCGGCCTCGTCCTCCCATCGGTCTCCCGCCTCGACCATCTGCTGGATGCCCGAGCCGTATGAGCCTCCGGCGCCGCCGAAGACTCTCTCTGTCGAGAGCCCGCGGGCTTCTTTGGGAGGAACGCCCTTGGCCACGAGACGTCTCTCGGCCTCGACCGCTCCGTCCGCCACATAGTTGGGATAGGCGTCTCCCTCGGCCCCGGCCGCCATCCTGACGGCGCGGCTGATGAGGAAGAGGCGCGAGGCAGCCAGGTCTCTGAGCTGTCCTGAGGTCTGCACCACAACGTCTATCCTCGGGCGCCCGAGCTCGGCCGAGGGTATCAGCCTGAGGTCTGTGACGCGTCCGAAGGGGTCGCGCACAGGCTCCACGCCGAGCATATACAGCACCTGGGCTATCGTGGCCCCCTCGGTCTCGATAAACTCTCCGCTCCAGAGCGTGTAGCTCACCTTGCGCGGGAACGAGTCGGCGTGGGCCTTGCGATACATCCCGATAGTGCTTTCGGCAAGAGCCTTGCCCTTCTCCCAGGCCACGGCCGAGGGGGTCTCCTCGGCGTTGACCGCATACATATTGCGCCCCGTGGGGAGGATGTCAGGGTTGAGCACAGGGTCGCCTCCCGAGGCGGGAGCCACAAATCCGCCCGAGAGGGCGTTGACCAGCGAGGCCATCTCGCGCTCGGGGCTCTCGGCGAGGGCCCTGCGGTATGCGCCGATGTTGGCGAGCGCTCTCTCCACCTCGCTTACGGCTATGGCAAAGTCTATCTGTGCGGGCGACGGGCCTGCCGGGGCCGTCGTCTCTGCCGCGGCGGCGGCAGTGGTCATCTTGCGGCCTGCCATGGCCGCCTTCATGCGCGCTATGGCCTGTGTGTCGGCTCCCATCCTGACGGCCATCTCGATGGCCTTTTCGGGCGACATCCCGGGGATCATCCTGTGCTTGCCCGAGGTCTCGGGCCTGTCGGCTATCCTTGCGGTCTTGCCGGGCTTTGACGGCATCATCGCGCCCATCACCATCATCCTGGAGAGCATATCGCGCGAGCCTTCCATGGCCATGACTGTGGCGCGGGCAGAGTCGAGCCCGGCCTTTGAGATGCCTGCTATGCGGCAGAGGGCGTCATCGTCGACAGGAGAGCCTGACCTGACGAGGGCCAGGGCCTTTGCGCGCCACTCGGCGAGGCTGCCTCCGCGCAGCTTGTGCAGGCCGCAGGCTATGGGGTCTACGGTCATGGCCTCGACTGTGGCGAGGATATGGCCGGGGCTGTATGGCTCTCCGAGGATGTAGGACGCACCCGTAACCTTCTCGCTGGCGAGCTCGTCGGCATAGTCTTCTATCCTGTGGATGTCATCGGGCGTGAGCGGCGCGGCCGAGTCGATGCGCAGCTCGCGGTGGATGCCGAGGGCGAGAGTGTGCCTGCGCACGAGTCCGGCGTTGCGGAGCGAGTCGGCGCGCGTCCCAGACCTGTTGTATGCCGCGAGGGCGTCGGCGAGGTCTTTGCAGACAGCTCTGAGGCCCGAGGGGAGGAAGGGGGGAGTGAGGTGGCTGACTATCGTGGCATATGAGCGCCGCTTTGCTGTCATGGCTTCGCCGACATTGGATGTGGAGTAGAGGTAGATGTGAGGCATGGGGCCTACAAGCCGGTCGGGCCAGTCGGACGAGCCGAGGGCGGCCTGCTTGCGGGGTGTGAATTCGAGCGAGCCGTGAGTGCCGAAGTGCATCAGCACGTCGGCCCCGAAGCCGTGGCGGGCCCAGAGATACGAGGCCACGTAGGCGTGAGGGGGAGCCTGGTCTGTGCCGTGTACTATCCTGAAGCTGTCGCCGCCTATGCCGGCCGCCGTCTGTGGTATGAGCACGACGTTGCCCAGGCGGATGCGCGCTATGGCCAGGTTGCCGTTGCCGTCTGTCAGTCCGTGGCCCGGGAATGCGCCGTCCACGGCGTCGATGTCGGCTCTCATCTGCGGCGAGAAGGATGCCGCGGCCCATGTGTCGTAAGAGCTTTCCGAGACAATCTCTGGATGGTTGCGGGCCACGAAGTCTTTGGCGGCTCCGGCGGCATAGCTGTTGAAGACGCGTCCGTTCTCGGCTATCAGCCTCTCGAGCGCCGCGGCGTCGGCCGGCAGGCCGCTGACACTGTAGCCCTCGGCCTTGAGGCGCACGAGAAAGTTGAACAGAGAGGGGGCCACCTCCATCCCTTCGGCCGTGAGGGCGCTCCGGCCCGGGCCTTTGAAGTAGAAGATGGCGATTTTCTTCTCGGCGTTGGGCTTGCGGGCGAGCGAGATATGGTTGCATACCATTTGCGTGAACTCTTCAAGCCGCCCCGGGATGGCCTCGACCGAGGGGAGGCCGTCCTTGCCGGGAAAGTGGGCAAAGAGGGTGAAGGGGCGTATGGCTCCGTCTATCTCCGGGGTGACTATGCTCTGGGAGAGGAAGCCTCCGCTCATGCCCATCTTGTCCTGTGCCCACTCGCGGCAGTCGCGGTTGGCGTTGACGGGCGAGAAGAGCGGGATGTCTGTCTTCTCGAGCCAGGCCGTCACGCGGTCGCCCATCCTGCCGTGAGCCATATTGATGAGGGCCGAGGGCGCTACAGAGTCGGCATGGCCTCCGGCTATGAATCTCTGTATGACGCCGGCGGGGTAGACCATGCATCCTGCGCGCTCGAGGCTTGAGACCAGCGAGTCCGGCGTCCCCATCTGTCCGGTGAGGATGATTCTCGGCGCCGAGCTGTCCCAGCGCCCTGTCTTGCGTCGCCACTCCTCGAAAGCGGCCACGGACCGGAATCCGAGTTCTTCGCCATCCGTGGGGTAACATATCAGCCATGAAGCGGCTGAGGCGGGGTCGGCCGGCATGGGGGCGAAGAGTTTCTTGCCGTCCACGAACCTGCGGACGTATGCGAGCATATTGCTGTAGTTGGAGCGTCCGCCGGCGAGGTATCCGCGCAGGTATTCGCAGTCGGCAGAGTCGACGGAGGTGATGTCGTTCTGCGGATTTGTGGCCGCTGTGGTCAGCACGGGGATGCCCCGCTCCGCGGCCTTGACGAGTGTCTCGCGCTGTGTCTCGGTGATGCGCAGGCCCATGCCGTTGACAAATATCATGTCGAAGTCCGCGGCTCTGCCGAGCTCTTCAGGCGGCAGGTCGCAGATGCGGACAAAGCGGACGCCGGCGGCGGCGCGCGATATCTGACCGAGGGTTATGGCCTGGTAGTTGACGAAGGCCACCCTTGTGGGCGAGGCCAAAACGCTCCATGCGGCCCACGATGCGAGCGCGAGGACAAGAGAGATGGCGAGGGTAGCCGTGATTTTCTTTCTGTTCATGTTTTTTGGGGGTGCGTCACTTGAAAAAGTCGTTGATGTCGAGCGAGAGTCCGGCAGACCATGAGCGTCCGGCCGTCGGAGGCGAATTCCACCTGTAGACCTCGGGACGGTAGTCGAGGAGGTTGTCCACGATGAGGTTGACCCGTATGCCTCTCCATACAGAGTGCTGCAGGGTGAGCTTCCAGAGCGAGTAGGCCGTGTCTGTCTCGAATCGGCTGACGGGCCTGGAGAGATAGCGGCCCGAGACTGCGGCGTAGAGAGAGTAGGCACGGGAGAAGCGCCTGTCGTAGCCGAGGCGCCACGTGGCCGTGTGGGGGCGGGGCTGGCTGAACTGCGAGTCGACCGTGCGCCCGGCTGTGTGGAGATAGCTGTAGCCGAGCGATAGGCTCAGGCCCGAGCGTGTCCTGAGGCGCATGGAGATGTCGGCCCCGGCCGTGCGGACTCCCTGCTCGTTGCAGTATATGGCCCCCTCCTCGCGGTCGGCGTCGCCGGGAAAGTCTGTTGTGGTGATGCGCCGGTCGTATCTGCTGTACGAGCCTGCGGCTGTGAGGCTGTATGCTCCGGCAAGTATGCCCGAGCGTATAGACCCGTTGCGCTCGAAGGATATGTTGAAGTTGTGGCTCCTCTCGGGCTTGAGGTCGGGGTTGCCGTAGATCATCTGTATCCCGGCCATGTCGAAGCTCATGTACATCTCCTTGAGCGTCGGTGCGCGGAAGCCTCCGGCATATGAGGTGCGGACAGTGAGCGGCGCGAGCTTGAACATAGCCGCCAGGCGCGAGGTGAGGGCGTTGCTGTGCGAGCCCGAGAAATAGTCGTCTCTGAGGCTGGCTGTGATGTTGAGCCAGCGGCGCGGATTCCAGTCAAACTGCACGAAGGCGTCTGCCGAGACCTGCGAGCGCCCCTTGTTGCCCTCAAACTGGTATGTGGCGAGGCGGTCGTGCATCACGTCGGCGCCTGCGGTCAGGCCGTTGGAGCCGAAGAGGCGGGTGTAGATGGCGTGGAGCGACGTATGTAGCTTAGAATAGTAGTGGTCGTTGGTGCGCGTCTCGCCTGTGTATCGCGCCTTG
>JAIDJD010000057.1 GCA_029052375.1 Duncaniella sp.
GCCATAGAGCTCGCGGCTGAAGACAGCAAGATCGAGGGCATCTGCATCGAAGGCTCGGCCGGCGCCGGCCTGGCACAGATGCAGGCCATCGGCGAGGCTCTCGCACGGTTCAAGGCCGCCGCTCCCGAAAAGTGGATCTATGCCTACGGCGACGTCTATACCCTCGGCAACTATTACCTCGCCTCGCAGGCCGACTCGATATTCCTCAACCCCAGCGGCATGGTGGACATCCACGGCATAGGCCAGTCCGGCCTCTACTTCAAGGACCTCCTCGACAAGCTCGGCATAGAGATACAGGTGGTCAAGGTAGGCACCTACAAGAGCGCCGTCGAGCCTTATATCCTCAACGGCATGAGCGAGCCCGCCCGCGAGCAGGCCAAGCTCTACCTCGACAACATCTGGAACCACATAGCCTCTGCGATAGCCGCCGGACGCGGCGTCACGACAGACTCCGTGGACGTCTGGGCCAACTCTTACCTAATGACCCGCCCGGCCGAGGAGTGCCTGGCCATGAAGGTGGTAGACCGCCTGGCCTACCGCCACGAGTTTGACGAGGCTCTGTGCGGCCGCACCGGCGCCAAGAAAACCGAAGACCTACAGCCCGTCTCGATATCAGACTATGTGGCCGGCAAGGAGCTCTACAAGAAGGGCAACGGCAAGGGCGCCAACATTGCAGTGCTCTACGCCTGCGGCGAAATCACAGACGAGGATGGCGACGGCATCGTAGGCGCCGACATGGTGCCCGAGATACTCAATCTCGCCGAGGACGACGACATCGACGGCCTCGTGATGTATGTCAACTCGCCCGGCGGCAGCGCCTATGCCTCTGAACAGATATGGGAGGCCCTCCAGCAGTGGAAGAAGCTCACCGGCAAGCCTTTCTATGTATCTATGTCGGACTATGCCGCCTCCGGAGGCTACTACATCTCGTGCGGCGCAGACCGCATCTACGCACAGCCCACGACGCTCACAGGCTCGATAGGCATCTTCGGCATGATACCCAACATACAGCCCATGCTCAACAACAAGCTTGGCGTCCACACCTCTACGGTCCTCACCTGCCCCAACGGCCAGGTGCCCGGAATACTCGAGCCCATGACGCCCCAGCTCCGCGCCGCCATGCAGGGATATGTAGAGCGCGGATACGACCTCTTCACCCGTCGCTGCGCAGAGGGACGCCACGTCTCGCAGGACTCGATAAAGATGATAGCCGAGGGACGCGTATGGGACGGCGCTGAAGCCCTGAGGATAGGCCTCGTGGACGAGCTTGGCGGACTTGACGCCGCCCTCGCCGGCATGGCCAAGAAGCTCAACGTTGAGACATACACCGTGCACGAGTATCCCGACCCCATGGAGAAGTGGTATGACGCCATCCTCAAGGCCTCGGGCGACTTCAAGACCCGCATTGTCCGCTCTGAGCTCGGCGAGGCCGCGCCCCTCTACGACGCTATCCGCCGCGTCAAGGGGATGTCTGTCCTCCAGGCCCGCATGGAGACCGAGCCTATAGCTCTCTGAGTGTCTCGCCCCACACCGCAACGACATAAAAATCAAGAACT
>JAIDJD010000058.1 GCA_029052375.1 Duncaniella sp.
GTGGGGAAGGGGCCGCTGCCTACGCGGGTGCAGTATGCCTTGAAGATGCCGAAGACTTCGCCTATCTTGTTGGGGGCCACGCCGAGGCCCGAGCAGGCGCCGGAGGCTATGGTGTTGGACGAGGTCACGAAGGGATACGAGCCGAAGTCGATGTCGAGCAGGGTGCCCTGGGCTCCCTCGCAGAGGACGCTCTTGCCCTCCTTGAGGAGGTCGTTGACGAGGTGTTCAGAGTCTACTATCTGATATGTCTTGATGTAGTCGATGGCTTCCATCCAGGTCTTCTCGAGGTCGGCGAGGAGCTCGGGGTCGGGTGTGGCGCCGAGGGTGGCCAGGCGGTCGAGGTGGAGCTGGCGCAGGGTGCCGTACTTCTCGGGGAAGTTGACAAATGTGTCGCCGAGGCGGAGGCCGTTGCGCGAGATTTTGTCGGTGTATGTGGGGCCGATGCCCTTGCCTGTCGTGCCGATTTTCTTTCCGCCCTTGGCCTTTTCGTTGGCCGCGTCGAGCAGGCGGTGTGTGGGCGTTATCAGGTGGGCCTTGCGCGAGATGCGGAGTATGGAGCGGAGGTCTATGCCGCTGCGTTCGAGCTCTTCGGCTTCCTGTCGGAAGAGGACCGGGTCGAGCACGACGCCGTTGCCGATGATGTTGGTCTGACCATGCTGGAAAATGCCCGAGGGGATGGAGCGGAGCACATATTTCTTACCCTCGAACTCAAGGGTGTGGCCGGCGTTGGGGCCGCCCTGGAATCGGGCCACCACGTCATAGCGCGGAGTCAGCACGTCCACTACCTTGCCTTTACCTTCGTCTCCCCACTGGAGGCCGAGAAGCACGTCTACTTTCATTTTCTGTATTTTAAGGTTTTGTTTTGATTACGGTTTCCTGCGGCAGCTGGAGCATAGTCCAGAGACACATATCTCCACGCCTGTGGTGACAAACGAGGCAAAGCGCTTGGCTATCACCTGGCGGGCGAGGGCGGGGTCGCGTGCGGCGCGGCGGCGTCCGCATCTTGTGCAGACCAGGGTGATGCCCACCTGGTGGCGGTCGTCCGCCACCTCCCATACTGCGCCTGTCTCATGCGTGTCTCCGACAGCCTGGCGCCTTGCGACGATGCCTGCCTCCTGGAGCATGGCCAGGGTGTTGTAGAGCGTGGCGCGGCTGACGCTGAAGTTGCGCGTGGCGAGGGTGTCGGCCAGGGCCTGGATGCCAAAGCGTCCTTTCTGCCTCGAGATGGCCTCGATGATGGCGAGTCTCTCGGGGGTAGACCTCAGGCCCGACGCGGCTATGTGCCGCTCGTAGGCCTTCATGAGCTGGCGGGTGCGCTTGTCGTCGTTCATCACTCCGCAAAATTACTATTAATCGTGGAATTTTCCAAATTATCACACCTCTATGATGCCCCTCGCTGTGAGCGTTCTGAAGACGAGGTCGTAGAGCAGGTCATACTCTCCCATCCTCGAGCCGATGCCCTTGGTGCGGGCGTCGCACTGGCGTATGGCCGAGATTATCTCTATTGTCTGGCGGACGTTGTAGTTGCGCGCTCCGGTCTCGGTCTTGCGCAGCTGCCACGGCTGTCTCAGCCCCAGGGCGTTCATGTATCCGCTCTGGGTCTTGTCTGCTGTGTAGTGGTAGATGAGGATGTTGCTGAAGTGGCCGAAGAGGGTGCTGACCGTCACCACCGTGGGGTTGGTCTTGGGGTTGTTGCGGAAATACTCCACTATCCGGAAGGCCTTCAGGGCGTTGCGGCTGTTGATGGCGTCGACGAGCTCGAAGTTGTTGTAGTCCTTGGAGATGCCCACGTTGCGCTCTATGGCCTCGGGCGTTATCATGGCCCCCTTGCCCAGTATCAGGGCCAGCTTGTCTATCTCGCTGTAGAGCTTGGCCAGGTCCGTGCCGATGAAGTCTCTCAGCATCATCTGGGCCTTGGGGTCGACGCTCAGCCCCTTCTCTTTGGCTATAGAGGCTATGGCTCCGAGCACGTCGCGGTCCGAGAGGCGCTTGGAGAGAAAGGTGACGCCGTTCTTCTTGAGGGCGTCGAGGAGGTCTTTGCCCTTGGCCTGCGCCCCGCGGCAGCATATCACGAGGACGGTCTGCGGATTGGGATGCTCGGCATAGTGGTGCAGGTAGTTGAGCTGGTCGGCCCGTATGGCCTGTCCCTCCTTGAGTATCACCACCTGGCGCTCGGCCATCATCGGGAACTTGCGGCATATCTCTTCCACCGTCGGCATATCAGTCTCGGGGGCATAGATGGTGTAGAGGTTGAAGTCTCTGACATCTTCGGGCACCAGAGACTCGAAGTCCCTGACGAGTTCGTCTATGAAGTATCCCTCCTCGCCGTGGAGCAGGTAGACGGGCGCAGTGTTGCCTGTCAGTATCTGCGAGCGGACATCCTGGAAGGTTGCGTTGGCTGAGGCCATGGTTTAGAAAGAGATTGGTGGTGGTATGGTTTCTGTGACTGTTTTCGGGGTGTAAATATAGTGAAAAATGGCCGTAAGGACAAATTTTCTTTTGAATCCCCGGGCGTATTGTTTAATTTTGCACCCTGAATTATGCCCAGGACTCCCCACGCCAATCCCGCCGTCAGGCTCAACCTTCCGCCCGCACCCCTGCAGATGCGCGGCGGCCCCAAGGGTGTGGAGATATGGGACGTGCTGAGGCGCAGGTGGCTGCTGCTGACTCCGGAAGAGTGGGTGAGGCAGAATTTTGTCCACTATCTCAACGCCTCGTGCCGTGTGCCGCTGTCGCTGATGGCCAACGAGGTGGCCATACGGCTCAACGAGACATCCAAGCGGTGTGACACCGTCATCTACACCTCGGCTCTCCGCCCTCTCGCCATTGTCGAGTACAAGGCGCCCGAGGTGGCGCTGACGCGCGAGGTGTTCGAGCAGATAGTGCGCTACAACATAGTGCTCCGCGTCCGCTACCTTATTGTCAGCAACGGCCTGTGCCACTACTGCTGCAGGGTTGAGTATGAGGGCGAGCGTCCGCGCATCTCGTTCATGCCCGAGATTCCGCTCTACACAGAAATGGCTCAGAGCTGATAGCCCATCAGCTCGAGGATGGTGGGGGCGAGCAGTGCGGTCAGCAGGCCGTTGAGCGTCAGTCCGAGCGACGACCATGCACCGTAGCGGTAGCCGCCGTGCTCTATGGCCAGCGAGGTGCCCACGGCGTGTGCCGCGGTGCCCATCGAGAGGCCCTGCGCTATAGGCGACTTGACGCGCGAGAGCTTCATCACCTTGAATCCGGACATCCCTCCGAAGATGCCGACGGCACACACCACGGCGGCCGTCAGCGGCGGTATGCCTCCGAGGCTGCGGCTCACCTCCATGGCTATGGGGGTGGTCACCGACTTGGGCGCCAGCGAGACCACCACCTCGGGGGTGGCGCCGAAGAGCTCGGCCAGCAGCACCACCGAGATGATGCCGGCCACACAGCCGGCAAGCTCGGCCAGGAGTATCGGCAGCAGCTGGCGCCTGATAGTGGAGATCTGTTTGTAGAGAGGCACCCCGAGGGCCACCACGGCCGGCTTGAGCCAGAACTCTATCATGGCGCCTCCCTCGGCATACCGCTCGTAGGGTATCCCCGCGGCAAGCAGGAAGAGGATGAGGGCCGTGATGGTGATGAGGATGGGGTTGAGCAGGGCTATGCCCGTGCGGCGGTAGAGCTTCCTTGCGCCCACGTAGGCCACGAAGGTCAGGGCTATAAGAAAATATGTGTTGGATAGGAACGTCATAGCCTCATGATATATGTCTGCGGCGTCCGCGGCGCGCCAGCCGGCGCCGCAGGGTCTGGTGGGCCCACCCGGTGACGTCGATCACTATGAAGGTGCTTATCACCGACGCCCCCACTATGGCGGCCCACTGCTCGCCTATCAGGTCGAAGTAGCCGAGCAGGGCCACGCCGGCAGGCACGAAAAAGAAGCCGAGGTTGTCCACAAGGAATCCGGCAACGCCGGAGACCCTGCGGATATCCAGGAGCCTGAAGTGGAGGGCGGCCGTCAGCAGGAGCATACCAATGATGCTCGACGGCACGGGGATGCCTGTGAGCCAGACAATGAATTCTCCCGCGGCGAGAAAGGAGAAGAGGACAGCGAGCTGTACGATGAGCATGGAGCCGGGGACTGTAGTGAATTATCTTTTCTTTGCGGGGTCGCAGGTGAGCCCCACGCCGAGCTTCTTGAATATCTTGTGGTCTACCTCGCCGAGCATCACTGTAGAGTGTACCTGACAGCCGTTGAGCTGGGGCAGGCACTCGAGGGCGCGTCGGCACTCGTCGTTGTGGGTCGAGAGGACGGCCAGTGTCACCAGCACCTCGTCTGTGTGGAGACGCTGGTTCTTGGAGTGGAGATACTTGGTCTTGGTCTCCTGTATGGGCTCTATCATGGCCTGGGGTATCAGCTTGATGTCGTGGTCGATGCCCGCGAGATGCTTGATGGCGTTGAGTATCAGCGCCGCCGACGGCCCGAGCAGGTCGCCGGACTCGGCTGTGATGATAGACCCGTCGGCGAGCTCTATGGCCGAGCATGGCTTGCCCGAGTTTCTGGCGCGGGTGCGGGCGGCCTCGACGGGCTTGCGCCACGAGACGTCTATCTTGGCCTGTTTGAAGAGGATGGCCAGCTTGTTCACCTCGCTTTCGTTGCCGTCGCCCTGGGCCATGCGGTTGAGGGCGCTGAAGTAGCGGCGGATTATCTCGTCTTTGGACGCGCGGCAGCAGACGTCGTCGTCAGAGATGCAGAAGCCCACCATGTTGACGCCCATGTCTGTGGGAGACTTGTAGGGGTTCTCGCCGTAGATGCCTTCGAAGAGGGCGTTGAGCACGGGGAATATCTCTATGTCGCGGTTGTAGTTGACAGCTGTCTTGCCATAGGCCTCCAGATGGAAGGGGTCTATCATGTTGATGTCGTTGAGGTCGGCTGTCGCGGCCTCGTAGGCGATGTTGACGGGATGTTTGAGGGGTAGATTCCACACGGGGAAAGTCTCGAACTTGGCATATCCGGCCTCGATGCCGCGCTTGTGCTCGTTGTAGAGCTGGCTGAGGCAGACGGCCATCTTGCCGCTGCCGGGGCCGGGCGCAGTCACTATCACCAGGGGGCGGCTGGTCTCCACATAGTCGTTCTTGCCGAAGCCCTCGTCAGAGTCGATGAGGGCCACGTTGTTGGGATATCCGTCTATGGTGTAGTGTACGTAGGTGCGGACGCCGAGACGCTGGAGCCTTGCGCGGAAGGCGTCGGCGCTGCTCTGGCCGTTGTAGTGGGTCACGACCACAGAGCCTACCATGAAGCCGCGGTTCTCAAACTCTTCGCGCAGGCGCAGGACATCCATGTCGTATGTGATGCCGAGGTCGGCGCGCACCTTGTTTTTCTCGATGTCGAGGGCCGAGATCACGATGACTATCTCTGCCTGGTCGGCTATCTGCTTGAGCATTCTCAGCTTGCTGTCAGGCTCGAAGCCGGGCAGAACGCGAGAGGCGTGGTGGTCGTCGAAGAGCTTGCCGCCAAGCTCGAGATAGAGTTTGTTGCCAAACTGGGCTATGCGCTCCTTGATGTGCTCAGACTGGATTCTGAGATACAGGTCGTTGTCAAATCCGTTTTTCATAACGGGATGCAAAGATACTTATTATTTCCGAGTGATTATCAATAAAGATACACTTATTTACATATTTTAACTCAATAGATGTTTAAACCTTCGGCCTCCGCCTCAGTCAATGAATACGTATCCACCATCTTACTGACGTCAAGGATTACCTCACAGTTCCCACCATTCAACCATCAGACCAACCAAAGATGAAGTATCTCTTCAGACAACTCATACTCCCCCTGCTCATGCTCGTGTCCTGCGCGGCGCTGGCATCTGCGGCAGACATCACCGGCCTTGTCAAGGACGCATCCTCGGGAGAGGCGCTCCCCGATGCGACGGTCAGGCTCCTCTCCCTCCCCGACAGCGCCTTTGTCAAGGGCGTCACCACAAGCGACAACGGCCGCTTCGCTCTCCGCGGCGTCAAGGCCGGCAAGTACGTAGCCGTCATTTCCTATATAGGATACAGCGACATCCGCAAGGACATCACTGCAGGCACCTCGGCCATCCGCCTCGGCACACTCGAGATGCGCGAGTCCACAGAGCTCCTCGGCGAGGTGGTCATCACAGCCACCAAGACTCCCATCAAGGTGATGGAGGACACCGTCGAATACAACGCCGACTCTTACCACACACAGCCCAACGCCGTAGTCGAAGACCTGCTCAAGCGTCTCCCCGGCGTGGAGGTAGGCACAGACGGCTCTATCACGGCCAACGGCAAGACAGTAACCAAATTTCTCGTAAACGGCAAGGAATTCTTCAGCGACGACCCCAAGGTGGCCTCCAAGAACCTCCCCGCCGAGATGGTGGACAAGCTCCAGGTGGTTGACCGCAAGAGCGACATGGCCCGCCTGACAGGCGTGGACGACGGCGAGGACGAGACCGTCATCAACCTCACATTCAAGAAAAACATGAATCAGGGATGGTTCGGCACCGTCGAGGGCGGCTATGGCACGGACAGCCGCTACATGGGCTCGTTCAACGTCAACCGTTTCTGGGACGGCAACCAGGTGACCCTCCTGGGCAACTTCAACAACACCAACCAGATAGGCTTCACAGACTCTAACGGCAACCGTTTCCGCCGTTTCGGAGGCAACAACGGCATCACCGAGAGCCGTGCCCTCGGCCTCAACTTCAATGTAGGCAACAAGGAGATAATCCGTGTGGGCGGCGACCTGATGTGGAGCAACACAGACGCCCTCACCCTCAAGCGCCAGCGCCGCGAGAACCTCTTCGAGGGATACTCTACATGGTCTGACATCGACCAGCGCACCCGCGACAGGGGCAACAACTTCCGCGGAGACTTCCGCGTGCTCTGGAAGCCCGACTCGTTCAACACCCTCGAGTTCCGCCCCAACTTCTCGCTCAACTACAACAAGAGCGAGGACAACGAGGCCACAGCCTATTACGACCGCAACCACGAGAAGGCCTCGGACAACAATGCCGTAGACCGCTCTCACGGCAAGTCTTACGAGGTAGGCGGACGCCTCATCTACTCGCACAGCTTCAGGCAGCGCCGCGGCCGCTCGTTCTCTGTCTCGGGACAGTACAACTTCTCCAACGTAATAGAGAAGGGCGTATCGCTCAACGACTTCATGAGCTATCTGCTCGAAGAAGACCCTGACAACACCAAGGATACAGACGAACTGCTCCACCAGTTCAACGACAATCACACGTGGAGCAACCGTGTGATGGGCCAGGTGACGTGGACCGAGCCTCTCGGCGATGTCGCCAAGGGCAACTTCCTCACCTTCAGCTATCGCGGCAACTATAAATGGAACAACGCCGACAAACTTGTCTACGACCTGCCAGACGACTATACCCTCCCCTCGCCCCTCGACTGGGACTTCCCCGGCCTCCCCGCCGAAGGCTCGGAGGACGACCCTGAATAAAGCAACCGCTACCGCAACGATGCCTTCACCCAGAACATCCGCCTCGGCTACCGCAAGGTGGGCCCTGCCTCTAACCTCGAGGTTGGCGTCTCGGCCGTGCCCCAGATGACCAAGTCGGTCTATCTCGACAACTCGGACAAGAACATCGACCGCTGGGTGTGGAATTTCGCCCCCTTCCTGCGCTACCGCTACAAATTCTCGAAGCGCAGCTCTATCCAGCTCCACTACAACGGCCGGTCCTCCCAGCCCTCGCTCAAGCAGCTCCAGCCCGTGCTCGACATCTCGAATCCCACCAACAAGGTGCAGGGCAATCCGAACCTCGACCCCACATTCAACCACTCTCTGATGATCCGCTTCCAGGACTTCAACGTCGAGTCTCAGCGAAGCATAATGCTGATGGGCAACTTCCAGTACTCGCAGAACGCCATCATCTCCAAGGTGATGTACAACGAGGACGGCACACGCCTCACCACATACGAGAATGTCAACGGTGTATGGAACGGCCGCGTCATGAATATGTTCTCCATGCCCCTGCGCAACAAGAAGTGGACAGTCTCAAACCACATCTTCGCCAACGCCTCGCGCTCGATAGGCTACAACAACGGCGTGCGCAACGCGGCCCAGAACATCGGTGTCACCGAGTCGCCCAGCATCGCATTCCGCCCCGACAACTTCGAGTTCGAGCTGCGTCCACGCTACTCGCTGCAGTCCACCCACAACTCCATGCAGAAGAACGCCAACCAGCTGGTGCACACCTATGGAGGCAGCGCCTATGCCACATACTACACAAGCTGGGGCCTCACCCTCCAGACCGACGTGAACTACGCGGCCACCGAGGGCTATGCACAGGGCTTCGACACAAGGACATGGATTTGGAACGCAAGCATCTCCCAGCAGTTCCTGCGCGACAGGTCGCTGACCCTTGCTCTCAAGGTCTACGACATCCTCGACCAGCGCAACTCCATCCGACGCAACGTCAGCGCCAATTATATTGACGACACATCCTATAACTCGCTCACCCGCTACGGAATGCTGACACTCAGCTGGCGCTTCAACTCCTTCGGCAAGGGCAACACGCCCTCAGTGCCCGGAGGAGGAGGACGCGGAGGCTTCCGCGGCGGACCAGGTATGGGACGTGGCCCGAGATAAAAAGGTGATACACATAGATTCACATAATATATATTTTAAGATTTAAAAGTTAGGTTAATTGTTCAGAGGTCCCTGTGTCGGCGTGAGCCGCTGCAGGGATCATTTTTTATTTGCATTTTTGGCGGAAATCATCTATTTTTGTGGCTTCTTTTTTCATAGTACCGCAATACAATGGAGATACTCAAGCACGAGTGCGGCGTGGCTGTAGTGCGCCTGCTCAAACCTTTGGAATACTACAAGAAGAAGTATGGAACCTGGGGCTACGGCCTCGGCAAGCTCTACCTGATGATGGAGAAACAGCACAACCGCGGCCAGGAGGGTGCCGGCATAGGAGTGGTGAAGCTCCACAGCCATCCCGGCCACGAGTATCTCTTCCGCGAGAGGGCCCTCGGCAAGGATGCCATACAGGAAATCTTCGGGACGGTCAACGCCAGGCTCGCCGAGTTTGACCTCGAGGACGCCCCCGCCGCTGATGTCGAGGCGTATGCTCCGTTTATCGGCGAGATCATGATGGGCCATCTGCGCTACTCCACCACAGGCAAGAGCGGCATATCGTACTGCCACCCCTTCCTGCGCCGCAACAACTGGCGCTCGCGCAACCTGCTCATGTGCGGCAACTTCAACATGACCAACGTAGACTCTATCTTTGCCGACGTCGTGGCCCACGGACAGCACCCGAGAATCTACTCGGACACCGTCATCCTGCTCGAACAGCTCGGCGAGGCGCTCGACAAGGAGAACCACCGCATCTACCGCCAGTATCGCGGCTCGCTCGACGAGCCCGCGCTGACACACGCCATAGAGGAGAACCTCGACATGACGAGGGTGCTCGAGAAGGCTTCCCCCTCCTGGGACGGCGGTTTTGTGATATGCGGAGCCACGGGCTCGGGCGACACCTTTGTGCTGAGAGACCGCCACGGCATACGCCCTGCATTCTACTATATGGACGATGAGATTGTGGTGCTCGCATCGGAGCGCCCCGTCATACAGACGGTGATGAACGTGGCCCGGAGGGACGTACGGGAGCTCGCGCCCGGCAGTGCCCTCATCGTCTCCAAGAACGGCAAGGTCTCCGTCAGGGATATCCTCGGCGAGGACCGCAACGAGCGGTGCTCGTTCGAGCGCATCTACTTCTCGCGCGGCAGCGATGCCGACATCTACCGCGAGCGCAAGCGTCTCGGCCGCAATGTGGTGCCGGCCATCATGGAGAGCATAGGCGGCGACCTCGACCACAGCGTCTTCTCCTTCATCCCCAACACGGCCGAGGTAGCCTTCATAGGCATGGTGGGCGGACTGGAGGATGAGCTCAACCGCCGCAAGACCGACGAGATTGTCCGCGCCTCTGCCGAGGGGCCCCTCTCGCCCGAGCGCGTCAAGGCCATAATGGACCGTAGGCTGAGGGTAGAGAAGGTGGCGCTGAAAGATATCAAGCTGCGCACATTCATAGCCGAGGGCGAGGCGCGCAACGACCTGGCCGCGCACGTCTACGACGTCACATACGGCATTGTGGAGAACGATGTGGACACGCTCGTGGTGATAGACGACAGCATCGTGCGCGGCACCACGCTCAGACAGTCCATACTACGTATGCTCGACCGCCTGCACCCGCGCAAGATTGTGGTGGTCAGCTCTTCGCCCCAGGTGAGGTATCCCGACTATTACGGCATAGATATGTCGCGCATGGGCGAGTTCATAGCCTTCCGCGCCGCCGTGGCCCTGCTCGAGGAGCGCGGCCTCGGCCATATACTCGAGGAGACGTATCGCAATTGTCTCGCCCAGGAGGGCCTGCTCGACTACGAGATTACCAACTGTGTCAAGGCCGTGTATGCCCCGTTCAGCCAGGAGGAGATTTCGCGCAAGATAGCCGAGATGCTCACCGCCGACGGCTCTGTCAAGGCTGAGGTCGAGCTGGTCTACCAGACCATCGAGGGTCTCCACGAGGCTGTCCCGGGCTGTCCCGGCGACTGGTATTTCTCGGGCAATTATCCCACCCCGGGCGGCACACGCCTCGTCAACCGCGCCTTCATCAACTATTACGAGGGCAACGCCGACAAGCGCTGAGACGGTCAGTGTACGAAGAGCGACTTCAGGTATTGCAGGAAGGTCTGCTTGGGAGGTCTGGGCAGGGTGTTGACAAGGCGCTGGCTTGGGGTGCGGTTGAGGCGCAGGCTCGTGTGGTCTATGCTGTTGACGCGCTCTATCAGCCGGGCTGTCTCGGCCGGCAGTTCGGGCAGGCCCGGAGGCGTCTCCCACGACATCTCCATCAGGCTGTGTCCCTTGTCGAGCCACTTCTTGGCTTCGCCGACAGAGATGAACTGGCGTTCTACGACATACATCTCTCCGCGGGTGGTGACATAGATGTTCTGATAGTCGCGGTTGAAGCGGAACATACTCCTGCCTCTCCCCTCCGAGGAAATGTCAAAGGTCATGCCTGTGAGGTCTGCGGCGTCGGGGACGGCTGTACCTGTGTCGGCAAAGCTGTATGAGACGTTGAAGCGGTCGAAGTCTATCCCGCTCCTGAAATATCTGCCGAAGGCGGGTACGAGAGCGCGGTTGAGGGTGTCGGCGAGAATGTCGGTCGAGAGGGCGAGCTGTCCGTCAAGGCGTGTCTCAGACGAGCCTTGTCCGCTCCATTTCCCCGCGGGGAGCCCTATCCAGTCGGCATACGAGAAGTGGTGTCCGCAACGGTCGCTGACGCTGTCGCGCTCCGTCCCGTCGGCAAATCTGTAGTAAGACCTCGAGGAGATTAGTCTCGGTGTCAGCCATCCCTTGTATTTCCCGGCTTTCGGGCCGGGCACCATGAAGTCTACCCACTTTTCGCGGAAGAGATATATGGTGTCTGTATGTGTGGCCAGCGAGGAGTATTCGCGCACGAAGCCGAGCAGGTGCAGCACAGGCTTGTTGCGCGGTCTCACCTCGAGTTCCGGAAGGTCGTAGCTCATGCCATGCGTCTGCGGGATGTCGGCAGATGCCGTGGCCGTGAAGCCTTGCAGAAGCATCGGCAGGAGCAGAAGATACACGCCGGGTCTCATATCGGTCAACTTCTATTTTCCTGATTTCAGTCTGACGTTGTGCCGCACGCGTGCCAGATAGGCGGCCATGGCCTCGGAGTCGCGTCGCGACACAATCTCCTTGAGCTCGGCGAGCCCCTCGATGATGTTGTCGAGCTGGCGCGGCGTCCGTGGGTTGAAGAGGATTTCGCTGACCAGATAGTCGTCCTCGCTCATCAGTCCCTCGGCTATCTGCATATGTCGCTTGAATGTAGTGCCGGGAGCGTCCTGGGGCTTCATCACTCCGGCAAAGGCGAGTGTGGCGGCGAAGGGGATAGAGAGCGAGTAGGCTATTGTCTCGTCGTGCTCCTCGAAGGTATAGTCTGTCACATTCAGCCCGAGGCGGCCATAAAGCTCGCGGAAGAAGGCTTTGCCGAGGTCGTCTCCCTCTGAGATTATTATTGCGTTCTCGTTGCGCAGATTGGACAGCGAGGCAAAGGTGGGGCCGAACATCGGATGGGTGCTGACGTAGGGGTGTCCGCACTCGGCGTAGAACTCGGGCAGGCCGGTCTTGACCGAGGCAATGTCCGAGAGGATGGCGTCGGCGGGCAGGTGGGGCAGGACGTCTCGGAACGCTTCGAGAGTGTACTTGACCGTCGAGGCGTTTATCACCATCCGCGGGGCAAATGAGTCGACCTCGCCGAGGTCTCTGAACCTCAGCGCGTTGAAGGTGTATCTGAGGCGCTGGGGGTCGGGGTCGTATATGGCCGTCTCGTGGTCGAAGGAGAGGAGGTCGCAGAAGAACGACCCCATCTTGCCGGCTCCGAGTATCAGTATCTTCATTTCTCTTCTCCCTCCTCGTTTTCAACGCTCTCGCGCGACAGTTCGACCTGTATTCTCACAGACTCCTCATGTATGGCCGACAGGACGGCGCGCATGAAGTCTTCGCTCATGCCCTGGGCGCGGGCCGCGAGGATGCGCGACGTCATGATGTCGCCGTATCGTCCGGCCTGCACCACCGGCATATTGTGCCGCATCTTGTACCGGCCTATCTCGCGCGAGACGTTCATGCGCTTGGCCAGTATCTCGAGCAGGTCGTTGTCCAGCTGGTCTATCTTGCGCCTGAGCGTCACAAGCGAGTCTGCCGGCACGGGGGCGTCGCGGTAGACGAGGTTGTCGAGTATGAGCGAGAGCACCTCGGGTGTCACCTGCTGGCTGCGGTCGCTCCAGGCACAGTCGGGGTCGCAGTGGCTCTCGACGATGAGTCCGTCGAAGCCCATGTCGAGCGCCTGCTGTGAGAGCGAGGCTATCAGCTCGCGCTTGCCTCCTATGTGGCTCGGGTCGCAGATTATCGGGAGCTTGGGATAGCGTATTCTCAGCTCCAGCGGTATGCGCCAGTGGGGATGGTTGCGGTAGGCCGATGGGCCGTAGCTCGAGAATCCTCGGTGGATGACGCCGAGGCGGCGTATGCCGGCGTTGTAGAGGCGCTCCAGCGCGCCCACCCACAGCTCGAGGTCGGGGTTGACGGGGTTCTTGACAAGGACAGATATATCCTTGCCACTCTCGCGCAGCACATCGGCTATCTCCTGCATCGCAAAGGGGTTGGCCGTCGTGCGCGCCCCTATCCATATCAGGTCTATGCCATACTCGAGGGCCGCCTCGACGTGGCCGCGGTTGGCCACCTCTGTGGCCACCTTCATGCCGGTCTGTTCTCTCACCTTGTTGAGCCACGCAAGGCCGGGGACGCCCACGCCCTCGAATCCTCCTGGCTTGGTGCGCGGTTTCCATATGCCGGCGCGGAATATCTTGATGCCTGCGCGGGCCAGTCCGCGGGCAGTCTCCAGCACCTGCTGTTCTGTCTCGGCGCTGCAGGGCCCGGCTATCACCAGTGGGCGGTCGAGCTGCAGGCCGTCTATAGCGAGTGGTTCAAAATCCATAGGTTCATGTATTTTTAAGTTGGGTGATTCTCCCGAGGGCTTCTTCGAGCCTTGCCTCGGGGGCGCATAGAGAGAGGCGGATATATCGCTCTCCGTTCGAGCCGAAGATAAAGCCCGGGGTGATGAAGACGCGGGCCTCCTTGAGTATGCGGTCGGCGAGCTGTTCGGAGGTGACGGCGGGGTCTGTGATGCGTCCCCAGAGGAAGAGGCCTGTCTGCGTGGGGTCGAAGGTGCATCCAAGAGCCGCCATTATCTTCTCTGCTGTCTTGCGGCGCCGGGCATATGCGGCGTTGAGAGTGTCGTGCCATTCTCCGGTCTGCTCAAGAGCCTTGGCCGCGGCGAGCATCACGGGTTTGAACTGGCCCGAGTCTATGTTGCTTTTGATGCGCAGCATCCACGAGAGTATCTCGGGGTTGCCCGAGGCCACGCCGACGCGCCATCCGGGCATATTGTGGCTTTTGCTCAGCGAGTTGAACTCTACGGCCACCTCCTTGGCGCCCTCCACCGAGAGTATGCTCTGTGGCTCGGTGTTGAGGATGAGCGAGTAGGGGTTGTCGTGGGCTATCACTATGCCGTGGCGTCGTCCGAAGGCTATGGCTCTCTCGAAGGTCTCGCGCCGAGCCGCGGCTCCGGTGGGCATATGCGGGTAGTTGAGCCACATCAGCCTGACGCCGCTGAGGTCCATGCGCTCAAGCGCGTCAAAGTCGGGCTGCCACCCGCGCTCTTCGGTCAGGTCGTAGTAGACCGGCACGGCGCCGGACATCAGGGTGATGGAGGTGTAGGTGGGATATCCCGGATTGGGCACCAGCACCTTGTCGGCCGGGTTGAGCAGGGCCAGGGAGAGGTGGGTGATGCCCTCTTTCGATCCGGCCAGAGGCTGTATCTCGGTGTGCGGGTCGAGCGAGACGCCGTAGGTGCGCATATACCAGTCGGCAAAAGCCTGGCGCAGTCCGGCTATGCCTATGTGCGGCTGGTAGCCGTGGGTGTCTGTCATGCGTGCGGCCTCGCAGAGCGTCTCCACGGCCTCGGCGGGGGGAGGCAGGTCTGGGCCCCCGACGCCCAGCGATATGATGTCTATCCCCTGCGAGCGCATCTCGGCTATCTCGCGGAGTTTCTTGGAGAAATAATATTCTTTTATGGCGCTTGCGCGCCCGGACGGATGTATATTCATCTGGAGAGCAGTCTTTGGTGAGGATTAGAGAGTCAGTATGTCGTGCGGGCTTCGGCATACTCTCCCAGGACGGCGAGGTCTCGCATCAGCGGACGGACGGCGTCGATGGCCTGATGGTAGCGCACGAGGCTGTCGAATGTCAGGTCTGCATAGAAACGGTATTCCCACTCGCGTCCTACGATGGGCGTCGACTGTATCTTTGAGAGATTGATGTCGTAGAACGAGAGTATCGTGAGCACCTTGGAGAGCGCCCCCTGGGTGTGCGGAAGGGTGAAGACTATCGAGGCCTTGTCTATATCTTTTTCGGCCGGCCCTGTCTCGGATGCCAGCAGGGGGTCGGCCACCACGAGAAATCGCGTGAAGTTGCGCTTGTTGGTCTCGATGCCGCGCTCGAGTATCTCGAGCCCGTAGAGGTTGGCGGCATACTCGCCGCAGACAGCCGCGTGGCCTGTCAGGTGTCCTTCGGCTATGGCCTTTGCGCTTCCGGCTGTGTCGAGGTGTTCCACAATCTTGAGGTTGGGATGACGGCGCAGGTACTGGTCGCACTGCATCAGTGCCATTGGGTGTGAGTTGACTTCGGTGAGGTCTGCGATGCGTTGTCCTGGCAGGGCGCAGAGTACGTGAGAGATTCTCAGTTTCAGCTCGCCTACCACTCTCAGACTGCTCTGCCTCAGCAGTTCGTGGTTCTGCAGCAATGGGCCTGCTATGGTGTTCTCTATGGCCACGATGCCTGTGAGAGAGGCGTCTGTCGACAGAGTCTCGAACATAGACTGGAATGTCTCGCAGGGGATGGTGGATACATCCTCGCCCTTGAAGTAGAGATGTGCGGCCGCGTCGTGATAGCATCCGGCCTCGCCCTGTATCGTGATTTTTCTCATCTAAAAGCAGATTAACGTGCAAAGGTAGCACTATAATCAGCATACATCAACCTAAATGTAAATAATAATTGTAAAAAATCGTTGAATCGTCAGTCGGTATCTTCAAAGTGCTTCCGGCACTTCTTTTGTGATTTCAATGTTAATTGGGTTTATTGTCTCGTCTAATGAACTAAATGTTAAAAAAATGGATTTCAACTTGTATTATAAAAATAGTTGAACTATCTTTGTAGTATAAAAATTGGGAAAAATATCCACAAACAAATCCATGAAACTTCTGAAAAATACATAATTACCATAC
>JAIDJD010000059.1 GCA_029052375.1 Duncaniella sp.
CTGTATGATTTTGCGAGGTCGTGGATGGCTTCATCATTGAGAATCCAGATTTCATTGCCGCCGTAGCAGTCTTTGAAGTCGTACATGAGGTTGAGTAGAGCGACATCGCGGTTGGGTGCGGTGAGATTGCTTTCCTCTATATACATCACTTGGACAAGCCAGTTGTCCGGGTTTATACGAAGGTAACAGTCGGCTACATCCGGGTCGGTATCAATACGCTCCTGAACGGCAGAACGAATTGCCTGTTCAAGAGCGTAAATCTGTTCGTCTGATATGTTGGTAATTTTCATTATTGATCAGGTATGATATTTCGGGCCCAAGCCGGAAGTTCATCGACATACATCTTTTCAAGTCTGCCGTCAGTCAGTCTGAATTGAATCTGAGCGTCGCGGTCATTGACCGAGTTATCATAGACATAAAGACGCTCGACCATCGGTGCAATGATTGCACAATTCTCGATTGACTTCGTATATCGTGATATTATCTTCCGAATTGGCACGTCATGTCCCCCT
Source organism: Duncaniella sp. (assembly GCA_029052375.1). Taxonomy (GTDB): domain Bacteria; phylum Bacteroidota; class Bacteroidia; order Bacteroidales; family Muribaculaceae; genus Duncaniella. Next base: position 513 of record JAIDJD010000059.1, read on the forward strand.
CCATAACCCTCTTTGCTATTCTGGAGGCGTTGATGGACGGATGACCTGTGGATATAAAGAATACGCGGATGAAAAAGCCGGCTTCCTTGGCACGGACAAGGAAGTCAATCTTGTCTTCCGCCGAGAAGACTGTCTCGAACACGAAGCTGATTTTATCACGAAGACACCGCTCTCGCCATTCAGCACAATAATTGGCGGCTTCAAGCACAGCCTCCCGAGAGTTCCAATCACCGAACCTGTCATTGGCAATCTGGTCTGGATTGATGTATACGGTGCCATCAGCCCATTCGTGATGAAGGAATTTTTGGGTAACAGAAGTCTTGCCGGACCCGTTAGGCCCGGCTATCACTATGAGTTCCGGCTTTCTTCCAGCTTCAACCATTAATCACGCTATTTATGCGGTCTGCCCATTTAGCTTTTTTTGCTTCGGCATTTTTACGCATTTCTGAGAAATATGCAGCGGTTGCTTGCTCCTGACGTTCCTTAGCGTCATGGGCAACCTCTTTCATAAGCTTCGCCAGCATCTCGTCACGCGGTTCTTGCCCCGAAGTGAAACGATATTAGATCATTTCTTGTTCTGACATAATTCCGTACTGTTAGATTACAAAGTTACAACAATTATTTCATATATCGGGGTTTACGTTCTTGTAGTCTTGATTATTGGATGACCGCAAATAAAAATTGCCATCTCACCACAGTATTTTCATTTTTAGTCTGTTAACGACTTGCGGACCTCCCAACTGCCGGATTTGTCGCTCCCTTTTCGGATTATATAGCCATATTCTTTAAGATCTGCGATGATTCTTGCGATATGACCTCTCGAAAATCCCGTTGCCTTTATCAGTTCGGCATATGTAATGAGACTATCCATGCAAATTAGATGGAAAATCTTTTTATGAGTATCTGATAATGTGAATTTTGGCTCTCGCTTTACAGTCTCATTTACAGTCTCATTTACAGTCTCATTTACAGTCATATCAATGTGAGCCTTATGCTCTATTACCTTGAAGGCTGTCCCCAAGGACAGATCAAACTCCGGTTGTCCGTTGCCATTATCCATGAGATCGTTCTCAACCCTTTGGACACCACGGCTGAAACGGTTTACGAACCCGAGCACACGCAAAGCCTCGGCTATGATTGTATTGCGGTAGTCATTCACATTCGGAAAATTATCTGCGTTTGCCTTTCCGTAAAGCCCTCCATGATTCTGGATCTCAATACGGTCATCGTACTGATAAAACTGTATCGGACCATTAGAGTCGTATGTCCGGTGACAGATGGCATTCATAAGCAGTTCTCTTGTAGCCCAATGCGGATAGTCCACTATGGTCTCCTCACGGAGTACTGACACTGGAACAGGACGTCTGTTTGTGATAGTAGTATCAACAAATGTGTCGAGCTGATAAAGCACTTTCATCAGATTACCGGAAAATTTGTATTCACGCTCAATGTCACCGCCTTTGCCTTTGCCCTTAAATTTTACATACTGGATATACGCTCCCGGAAGGAATCGTTCGACATTAGTGCCGAACATGATTATTCCTGCATTGGTTGGACAGTCAAAGCGTGTATCATAGAATCCGAGTGCCTGCAACTGGTGCCTGATGTCTCTTTTGTCGTTGCCAAGAGCTTCTGCCGGCATTGCTTTCGGAAGATAGCTTGACAGGAACAACTGGGTATCTATATCATCTATTGTCGCCCTATGGCAAGGAAGCGCATCAAAAGTCAATGCCTGACTGTTGCGTTTCTCAATAAGAATCTTTTCATCCTGCTCGTTTGCGACGCCCTTGCGCGGCCCGATACGAACCCATATCTGACCCTTGTATCTTATCGGAGGGAACTGTGACGGCTGCACTTCGACAACAGCAACATCTCCGTCGGCAAGCTCGACCTTCTGGTCTATCATTGACGGCTGGGGCTGGATGTTGCCGTCTGTGCGAATTGCCGAGAGGTTCTTCAACAGTTCGTCAGTGATATTCAAGCCCATGACTTTACCCGATTTGTCATCGGCTCCGATAATCAGATAACCGGGGCAACAGTGGTTAGGGAGGTCATTGGCAAAAGCGCATATAGCCTGACCGAACTTATCCGTATTGTTCACTGAGATAGTTCTTTCGGCACGGTCGCTTTCTATGTCATTGAGTAAACTCTGTATTATGTTCTTATCGATTGCCATCAGTAGTTTCAAGTGTAGTCTCTCGAATCATATCCTCCATCCTTGTATTCAGAATACGACAGATCCGAGAGAAAGTAAATATATCTGGTTGACTGGAGTTGGTACACCATTTTGAGACGGTAGTCTGGTCTACACCAAGCTGTGCGGCGAGCCATTTATTTGTCAACCGTTGCTCGGCGAGTACCACTTTCAGTCTATTGGTCGGATGATTCTCCATGCTGAATAAATTTTTTACAAAGTTAATGAAAGTCTTTCAATAATAAGAAGAATTATCAAATTTTTCAGCTTGACCAATTTGCTCTTCCGGCAGGGGGCGTTTTTCGGTGCGAAGTTACTGCGTCCGGAAGCAACGTCAAGTGACGCTGCGCTTTCCGTCTGCGCCTGCGACCGTGAGCCTCCACAAATTTTATCGTGCCTCCAAAATTTGGGTATCCCGGTCTTGTCGCTGACTCCACACTTGCCTTATGTCCCCTTTTGGACGCAGTTGTAGGCTTGCACGAAAAACGGCCAGCCCTGCCGAAGAAGCTCAAAGAGCTTCACAAAAGGGAAAAGAATTAGAACTCAAAATATAAGGAACTATGAGAGTAAAACGAATGACTATTGAAGAGGGCAAGCGAGTAGGCATCAGCCGCTTCCCTAACTTCCACAAGACAGGAAGTGTCCGAGGCATGAAGAGGCTCTATTATGGAGCGGACTGCCTTTTGGTACGTTGTGGCGACTATATCTATAATGTGTCACCCGAACCTCAAATCTACAATCTGGCAACAATCTAATTTCCACCCGATATGAATACAGACATCGACTTTATGAATATCGCCGAGGGCGATAAGGCGTTTGTGACGGAGTTTGAGAACTTTGTCAACGGCAGAGTGAGCAGCACAGAGAAGACCGGTATGGCTATGACCGCCATGCACCGCTATCTCCAACAGCAGGCTTTCAAGGTCATGCTCGGCTACATGAAGGCTCTTGCGCACAACTACCGCAAAGGCCGTTACGATAAGCGCAACGAGTGGGCATCACGTATCGCTGACGAGGCTTACAGACATCTTGTTGACTGTGACCTCATATATGATACTGATTATACAGAACTCAAAAACAGATAATGACATGGACGATACCGATTTCCCCGAATACGGACGGCAGTGTGAACTCAAAGAGCCGTGGCGAGGCTATCACAGAGGAACAATAACAGGACGCAACGGCTACCGCTACATCATCGAATTGAGCAGCGAAGCGAGAATAGAACTTTATGATGACGAAATAGAATTTGATTGATATGTGCAGATTACAGACACCCAAATTGGAGGAAGCCTTAAACGGCTTCCCCCTATACTCCCAGGACGGCAAGGGAAAGGAAGCGATATGCCGTGCAATATTCGCAATAGGCTCTGCCCGATGGTTCATACTTGAGGGCGAAAGGGAGGGCGATGACATTATCATGTTCGGCATAGTAATAGGCTTGCTTGAAGATGAATACGGCTATGTGTCGTTGAAAGAACTCTCTGAGATTGAACTCAACCTCACATCATATGGATTTGGCATACTCCAAGTTACGCAAGTGCCGGATTTCAAGCCAACCGCGTTGAAAGATATTAAGGATTATCGCCTGCAAGAACTCCTCACAAGGCTTGAAGATTAAGAAACCCGTCAGCCGTGGTACTCTCGACCACGGCTGACATAAACACCTAAAGACTATGTATATCGACGATTTGACAGACGCGGTGGTTGCTTGTGCCGAAGCCAAAGGCTGGCATGTGGAAGCGGGCATCATCTACAAGGAGCAGAAAAGTGAGTTTGAGTTTGGCAAATACAGTCCTGCCGGACGTGACTTTTCTTTTAGTGCGACCATGAAATGTGCCAACATCAACTCTCTTATCGAGGACATTGACAATTACTATGAGTGTTTCGATGTTGACTCCGAGACTTATGTCTGGCTCGACCAGTTCGGACACGGAAAACGGGGCGCGCCATACCGCATGAGAGCCGTGCTTGAAGACATGGAAGCCACAGAGAAGATGATTGAAGAACTTCTGGACGCTATAAAGGAAATGGAGGTTCCCGAAGAATACTGATTGCCCTTTATGCCCACAAAGCGGCCTGCCATATCCATCACGGACATGGCAGGTCTGAGTGTGCGTTCTTGCGTAAACAATCGGCCAATAGATGCTGTCTTGTTTTATTGCCATTGTGTTTGGCTGTACGGAATTTAATCCCTACCTTTGCAATTGACCTAAACCCTAACCGCTAAGCATTAGACTTAATGATTACAGAATTCAAGACGCTTGTTTTGCCTGACGGCAATTTTGTTGCTCCGGTTGATATCTTTGAGACGGGCGACCTCAAGGCGTTGCAGGATATCTATACAAGTTGGAGAATTCTCTGCAATCAGACTGCTGCGCTGAATGCAAGAAGCATCAATCTGCCGGATGCTTTGTCGGAGTGTGGATTCTGCTACTTTTTCAACTGCTGGCGCACAGGTAAGCCGATTCCGGGAGCCGAACACGCGTCTTTTGACGCATACGAGCCGAATTCCGGGGAAAGGATTCAGATCAAAGGCTGCAGTGTGGAGGAAGACCTCACATCTTTCGGGCCAAAATCTGTGTGGGACAGGCTGTTCTTTGTCGATTTCTTCAAAGATGGCAAATGGGATTACACTTTTGACGTCTACCCTATCGACACCGCCACCATTCTTAATGTCAAAGTCAACAAGCAAGAGACTTTCCTCGACCATCAGAGACAACTGCGTAGGCCCCGGCTTTCGATTGTAAAATCGATTATCAGACCGTTTGGGCTCAAACCCCAATTCACCTGCGACCTCAGCAACGGCACCGCAACCAGAAACTATTGAGCTTATGACAAGGTTAAACAACTACGGGAACAACTATAAAATAAACAGCCCAAAGCCCTTCAATGGGGCGCCGATTCCGGCAGACCGAATAGAAAAAGTCAAAGAGTTTGCCTGCGCTATGTGTTTTGGAGAGGGACATCACAGGCTGCACAGGACCGGAGGACAATACGACCGCCGTGCGGGCGAGCAGTTCTGCAACACCTTTCAGGGCAAGCTGGCCGAGGTCGTTTTGAGGGATTGTCTTATCAGCCACGGGCTTCCATGCGACGAACCCGATTTCGGCGTGTATGGCGAAGGTGTATGGGACGATACCGACCTTATTGTAAACGGCAAGACCATAAGTGTGAAATCGGCCGCACACTTCTCAAACCTCCTGCTTCTGGAGACCAAGGACTATGACAGCCAAGGCAACTACCTGCCCAACCTCAACATCGGCGCTACCGCCCGTTACGACTTCTATGTCCTGGTAAGAATCTGCCCCGACATCAAAGGAATCTTCAAGAAGAACAGAATTTTCTACAGCGACGATATCGCGAAGGAAACAATAGACCAGACAATCGCCTCACAACAATGGCTTTACGACATAGCCGGAAGCATATCACACCGCGGTCTCATTGAAAAGATAAACCTCGGCTACAAAATCCCTCAGAATGCCATGCTCAACGGCTCCACAAGAATGGACGCCGAAAACTACTATGCTCAGGCCGGAGATATGTCAGACATCGACCGCCTGTGTGAAAAGCTCAGCCAATAATCAATTGGCGTCAAGCACCTTTACTATCTGTTCGGCCACTCTGGACATCATGGGGACAACCACCGAGTTGCCGGCCTGCATATACATGGCGCTCTCGGCTATCGACTGCGGATAGGCGTATGCCTCGGGATAGCCCATGAAGTTGAGACACTCCTTGGGCGTAAACTTCCTGATGCCGTCGTTGGCCAATATCAGAGGGACATTGTGGCCGCCGCCGCCCATATTGGCCGTGAGCGTCGGGCAGAGGTTGCTCTTGTTGCCGCGGCAGTAGACACGTCTCCACTGATATACAGTCTCGGGATTGGTCATATCCTCCACTAGCTGACTGTAATATTTCTGTGTCTCGCGATAATAATACTTCTCGGCCTGGGGTTCGGGGTCGATGCAGTCATGTATTGTCTTTGTAAGCTGTACAGGCTCGGGAAAGCTGAACTCTTCATGACCCGGGACTTTCTCGTTGTTGAACGCGACAATTATTATACGCTCCCTGTGCTGTGGGATATTGCCATAGACAGCCGAGTTCAACACCTTGTGATAGACCGTATAGCCAAGCTCGTTGAGAGTGTTCTTAATCACCTCGAAAGTCTTGCCGCCGTCATGACCCTCGAGATTTCTGACATTCTCGAGAAATGCCGCCTTGGGCCTGTGGGCGCGTATGATGTCAGCGACGTCGAAAAAGAGAGTGCCGCGCGTGTCCTCAAACCCCTTGCGATATCCGGCTATCGAGAAGGCCTGGCAGGGAAATCCGCCACACACCACATCAAAGCTTTCAGGGATTATATCCTTGGTCTTCTTGCTGGTGATATCGCCGAAGGGCACCTCTCCATAATTGAAACAATACGTTTTCTGGGCATTGGGATTGAACTCCGAAGAGAATACACATCTGCCCCCCCACTCCTGCATGGCAAGGCGAAAACCTCCGATGCCGGCAAAGAGGTCGATAAAAGTGAACCGGCTATTTACAGGCGCGGCGAAATTATCCGAAATGCCTGAGAGAAACTCCTCACATTCGGCATCTGTCACAGGAGTGTCGGAAGGCCGGCCGAGAATCTTATTGAAAATTTCGCGTCCTTTGATATAGTTTGCCTCGAACGGGGTATTTCTGTTATATATATAATGGGTCACAAACGCCATCTGTTCTGCCAGAGACATCTCGCCATCTTCTGTCTGAAACTTCTTGCAGTCTATATATTCAGACAATCTCTCAATTTTCGTTTTCTTCATCTCGGGAGCTTTGGATATCGTGTAGACGCAGCCGCGCAACATTCAATATTCTTTACAAAATTACAACAAATGGCTAAATGCTGCAAATATTTGGTTTGCTAATTCTCAATATCCTGACCCCCACAAGGTTATACAAAAGCCTGTCCCTGACAGCCATACAGCCGACAGGGACAGGCCAACAAACAGTCTTTAAATCAATACCTTGACATCAGTCTGTCTCTCCTCCCCGGGAGGCGGGAGGTCTGGATGCCTGTGTTCACTCTCTTGTCACTGGCGACTCCTCGCCGAAGAGATACGACTTTCTGTAGCCGCCGGCATCCACTACAATCTTCTCGAACACCACACCCGGGTCGAGCGGAGAGAGCGAGAGCGTCACAGAGCCGTCGGCTGATGTTTCAGGCACTGGGAGTGTGACAATCTTCTCGATGACACGGCGGGCAATAGTAGGATAGTAGACGGTGTGGATGTTCTCGGGTTTCTCGTTGAGATTCGCGTTGAAGTTGACCTCGACAGGCTCGGCGCCGGCAAATCCCACAGTATATCTGTGTCCCTCATGGCGCGAGAAAGCGAGTGTCGACTTGGTGACAACGTGTATCTCGACGCTGTCTGTCCCTTCGGGGAGGCGGAGCGAATAGTCGAGGCGCGCACCCGCCACAGGCGTGGTGTAAGGCATCACGGCCACACCGCTGAGCGTGCGTCCCATGTAAGGGATAACGGTCCACCTGCCTTCGCCGTCAGGATTCACAGCCTTGCTGAAATGTTCGGCCTCCATGACTGTGCAGTCTCCGGCTTCAGCGAAGCGGTATCCGCCGAGACGGCCGGACGGTTCGCCCTGACGGTAAACCTCAGGGAGGACATCGCAGGGGAAGTCGTCGTTCCAGCTTGTATAGCCTATATGCTTCTGCACCATCATTCCGCGCCACTTGCCGCCTGCTATGCCGTTGTTGTAGTCGGCCATCAGCTCGGCGTCGCGCCTGAAACACCGCTCTGCCTTGTCGGCCCACATATCGGCCTCCGGCATCTTGCCTGCGTGAGCCTTGCGGTTCATGGCCACGCTGTAATACATATCGTGCAGATTGGCCATCACCTGCAGCGGGAAGAGCACCAGCTCCTTGTAGGCGTCATGATACTCAGGCGCCAGCGTGAGGTACTGGCGGAGGGCCTCTGTCTCGAGTGTCATATACTCATCGCGCACCTTCTTCCATTCGCCGCCGTCGAGGCTGTATGTGTCGGCATCGAGGAGCTCGGGGGTGCATCGGCCGTTATACTTGCACAGGAGGTTGAAGATGCGGGCGGCCTCGGGAGCCTGGTCTGCGCCGAACTGCTGTCCGAAGAAGCTGCGGGTATGCTCGAGAAGATTCCCGTTGTTGAAGGCTTGGGGATTCCACGCCATGTCGAGGAAGAGCGTTATGGGATACTCCATAGGCTTGAGGTCGCCCACATTAAGTATCCACATCTTATCAATGCCGCTGTCATAGGCGAGGCTCATCTGCTCCCACATATTCTGTATGGGGGTACAGTTGAGCAGCTTGCTGTTGCGAGGGGCGCCCACATAGTCTACGTGGTAATACATACCCCATCCTCCGGGATGAAGGCGCTCCTTTGCGTCAGGCACACGGCGTATGTTGCCCCAGTTGTCGTCGCAGAGCAGCAGGGTGACATCCTCGGGCACACGCAATCCCTTGTCATAATAGTCGAGCACCTCCTTGTACAGCGCCCACACCTGCGGAGTCTCTCCGGCTGGACGCCCCGTCTCGCGCCGGATTATCCTGCGCTGGCTGTCTATAACCTTCTTGAGCAGCTTTACGTCTGCCTCCTCGCTCATGGCCTCGTCGCCGTCTCCGCGCATACCTATGGTGACGATATCCTCGGTGCCCCTGATGCGACGTATGCCCTCGGCAAAGAAGAGGTCGAGCCCCTTCTTGTTGGCGGCATAGTTCCAGGGGCCATACTTATCCTTGTTTCTCACCCACTCCTTATGGCTGCGCGCCATAGGCTCGTGGTGCGAGGTGCCGATTATCACACCCATCCTGTCGGCCAGCGGGCCGTTGTCCGGGTCGTCGGCATAGAAAGCCCAGTTCCACATGGCCGGCCAGAGGAAGTTGCCGCGCAGGCGCAGAATCAGCTCGAAAACGCGCTCATAGAAGCGCGAGTCGCCATAGTCGGTGCCGTAAGTGTTCTTGACCCACGTCATAAGGCACGGCCCCTCGTCGTTGAGGAATATGCCGCGATACTTGACACCCGGCTCTCCAGCCGTGTAAGTCCCCTTCTTTACGGCAAGGCTCGACTTGTGCTCAACGGGCACATCGGCCCAGTCATACCAGGGCGACACGCCTATCAGCTCAGACAACTCGTAGATGCCATAAATAGCGCCGCGCTTGTCGCTGCCGGCAATCACGAGGGCCTCTTCGACACCGTCTGCCGGACCGGACACCACGGTCATGACATACTTCTCGTTCTTGCCCTCGAGCTGCGAGCGGTCTATCTTGCCCTCATCCATCAGGCGCTTTATCACCGGGCTTTTCACCGTTCCGGCAATTATCATCCTCCCCTGAGCTAAGGTGTCCGCAATCCTTGCATCCTTGCCGCATACGCGTCCGAAGTCTGCCGACAGGTTGCGGGCGGCCAGCAGCACGCCCTCATCATCCATCCTGTCTACATATATAGGGAGGGGGTTCCCGTCGTCTGCCGACGGCGTCACGAGGTCGAACGAGTCGGGGCTTCCGGCCTTGCCGATGGCCCCGGGATTGTCAAGGGCGAGAGACGGCAGAGCCGAGGCCGCGGCTATGGCAAACGCCACAGCCAGCCCTTGCAGTCCTGCCGATGGTCTGAAGTGTGTCATGTCTGTTTATTTGATTGGTTTCCGTCTGCAAATATACTCATTACTTTACTAACGGCGGGCCAACAGACATACTCAGAGGGCTTTTTGGCGTTTCACGGCTTTCGCGAATGTAACAAGGATGTACATTTTCGTATCGCCACGCATATTTTGCTCCCAGAGGTTCCGGATAGTCTCCGAAAAAATATTACTTTTGTAACATGAAATAATCAGACCATGTCAACACGTTACCTGACTTTCCTATTTATACTTGCGCTGACACTCCTGCCGGAGTGCGCCCTGCGGGCTTCGGCCACAGGGCGTATGTTCTCCGACCAGGTCTTCACATCAGACACGTTCGAGGGCTTCTGCCGCGACAACGACGGTTACCTCTGGATAGCCACCGGCAGCGGGCTCCTCAAATTCGACGGCAACAACTACCAGCTCTACCGCCACGAGGAGAACAATCCCCGCTCTCTCAGCGACAGCCGCCTCCACCTTGTCTACTGCGACTCCAAAGGCAGGATATGGGCCGCAACAGCCAACGGACTGAATCTCTACGACCCGTTCACCGACTCGTTCGAGCGCATCACCCTCCCCTCCGTGAGCTATGCGGGATACATCATGGACATAGTGGAGCAGGGCGACGGCACCATCACCTTCAATGTCGCAGGCAAGGGCCTCTTCATCGTGGACGAGAGTTCGGGCAAGCCTGATGCCGTAAGGTATATGCCCGACTTCCACCAGGAGGAGGGTCAGCTCTGCTACCACAACGACATCCTATACATCTCAACATATCTCGGCACCGTCTACGCCATGAAACCCAACGGCAAGACCACAAGGATAGACGTGGCCGACGGATACATCACAGACCTTATAGCAGAGAGCGACGGCAACATACTTGTAGGCTCGGTCAAGGACATATACCGCATCTATCCCGCCGAGGGCAACAGGGTGGAGAGAATCGACACGCCCGACAATACACGTATGTCCATCAACAACTTCACCCGAGGGCGCAACGGCAAGGTCTACTTCTCCACAGCCTCCAGCGGACTCTGGAAGATATGTCCGGGAGAGAAGTCGGCCAGACCATGCACCAACGTCTACCTCCCCACCACAGACATATGGAGCGCCAAGCTCGGCGCCGTCTACGCCGACAGCGAGGGCAATCTCTGGCTCGGATGCCAGTACAAGGGCCTCGCCTGCATCCCCTACAACTCCATCCCCTTCAGCTATCGTCTGATATCAGATGTCATGCCGGGCTTCAAGGGCGGCATCGAGGGATTCGCCGTCAGCGGCGCCAATATAGCCATGGGCTACGGCAACAGGATAGGCATAGTCAGCCCGGACGGCAAGCTGATAGCCTGCAGGGAGATACCCGGCAGGGGCACTGTCAACTTCATAATGCCTGACGGCAAGGACAGGATGCTGATAGGCGTCACCAACGACGGCATCTGGGAGATGTCCTTCTCTGGCGACGGGCTGAGACGCATCATAGACTATCCGTGCAAGTATCCAACCGTAGAGATGTGCCGTCTGCCGGGAGGCGAACTCCTGATAGGCTATCACGGCTCAGGCCTGGTCAGATACAATCCCCACACAGGAGCCGAGCGCTGGTACAAGCACAATCCCGAGGATGGACGCCTCAGCAATACCTTCTTCTCTTCAATGAAGGTCACCCCCGACTCGGCAGGCGTATGGATCGGCCTCTACGGAGGCATCTCATACCTCGACCTCAAAGAAGACAAGTTTGTACAGCTCAACCAGAGCCCGTTCCTTCAGGGAGCCACCTACGCCCTACAGCCCCTCGCCGACGGCAGTGTGCTCGCTGGCACGAGCCACGGCCTGATACAATACGACCTCACAGGCACCGTCAGGCGCAAGTACACAACCGCCGACGGCCTGACGGACAGCGACATCCGCTCTATCATCGTAGACCGCAAGGGCGGATTCTGGATAGGCACAAAACGCGGACTCAACTACCTCTCCTCGGTCGACGGCAAGATTGTGGTCTACTACGGAGGATACGGCCTCTACGAGAACGCATACCCCTACGGCGCCATGCTCCCGGACAACCGCATCGTCCTCGGCAGCAACCTGGGGCTCACCATGTTCAACCCCGACTCCATCCTTGCCGTCGGATTCGGAGGCAAGGTACACGCCTCGTCCATACTGCTCAACGGCCATCGCCTCAACCGCGCCACCATGATAGCCGGCAAGACGGTGATGTCCGGGACAGACCCGCTGGAGCTGCGCCTCCCGTACAAGGACAACTCGCTGACGGTAAAGCTCTCGACACTTGACTTCCGCGATGCCGCCAATGTCCGGTATATGTGGAAGATAGAGGGCTATTCCAAAGAGTGGCGCACCACCGGGCCCGGCGAGAACGTCATCTACCTGCCACACCTCGACCCGGGCGACTACCACCTGTGCCTCAAAGCCATAGACAACGACGTCATATCCGAAGAGACCATCATAAACATCGTCATCTCCACACCCTGGTATATGAGCGGCGTGGCCAAGATGCTCTATGCCGTGGTGCTGATATCGCTTGTCCTGCTCTCGTTCTTAGTGATGAAGAAAAAGCGCGAGGAGAAGATAAGCGAGACCAAGATAAGATTCTTCATAGACGTCTCTCACGACATCCGCTCGCCGATAACACTGATACTCACGCCGCTCGAGTCCCTGCTCAAAGAGCCGTTCCCGCCTGAGGTCACAGCCAAGCTGCGCACCATGTATCGCAACGGACAGCGCATCCTGTCGCTTGTCAACCAGCTCCTTGACCTCCGCAAGATAGACAAGGGCGGTATGCGCCTCCTCTGCCGTCCCACAAACCTCGGCCGATTCATCGGCGAGCTTGTAGAGATGTTCAAGCCGCAGGCCACGGACAAGAAGATAACCCTCGGATTCAAGGACGAGGGCGGCATAGAGGGCAAGGCGTGGTTAGACCGCGACAACTTCGACAAGATTCTTGTCAACATCATATCCAACGCCATCAAATACACACCCGAGGGAGGCGAGATAGAAGTCCTGCTCAAGGGCGTGGACGACGACCAGCTCGGCCCCTGTGCAGAGGTCAGGGTGACAGACACAGGCATCGGCCTGGGCAACACACCGCCCGAACAGCTCTTCGTGAGATTCTACCGCGCCCGCGAGGGACACACAGGAGGCATAGGCGGCGTCGGCATCGGCCTCGATCTCTGCCGCCAGCTCACCACTCTGCACCACGGCACAGTAACAGGCGCCAACCGCACTGACGGCGTCAGAGGCTCAGTCTTCACCGTACGCATACCGCTCGACCCGTCGGCCTATGCCCCCTCCGAGCTCATAGCCAAGAACCAGCCCGAAGGCACCGAAGAGACAGACAAGCATCTCCCCATCAACGACATCCACCCTGCCTCCGGCCCCGGCGCCGACCCTGGCAAGACGAAACGCAAACGCCTCGCCACACCGCGCAGGATACTCATCGTGGACGACGACACCGAACTGCGCGAATATATCAGCCGCCACCTCGAGGAGCTCGGATACAAGACCTCCCAGGCCGTCAACGGCCAGGAGGCCATGAAGATTGTCGGCGAGGGCAACGTCGACCTTGTCGTGAGCGACGTCAAGATGCCTGTCATGGACGGCATGGAATTCCTGAAGCTGATGCGCTCAAATGTCGGTACACACCACATCCCGGTGATAATACTCAGTTCCAGAAACGACATCGCAGACCGCATCGAGGGCTGGGACAACGGCGCCGACGGATATCTCGGCAAGCCGTTCAACATCAGCGAGCTCGACACGATGATAGACAACATCATAGGCACACGCCTCAAGCTCAAGGGCAAGTTCTCGGGAGCTCAGGACGCCGACGCCCGCATGGCTCCCCCCGAAGTCAAGGGATACGACGAGGCACTGATGGAGAAGATCATGAAGATTGTCAACGAACACATAGACAATCCGGAGCTGAACGTGGAGATGCTCGGACAGAACATCGGGATCAGCCGTGTCCAGCTCTACCGCAAGCTCAAAGAGATTATAGGCATGACACCGAGCGACTTCATCCGCAACATCAGGCTTAAGCGTGCCTGCACGCTGCTCCAGAAGCCCGACCTCGACGTCACACAGGTGGCCTATGCCGTAGGATTCTCGTCCCAGCCCCACTTCTCCACCGCCTTCAAGCGCTATACCGGATTCTCCCCTACCGAATACAAGCAACGGTGTATGCGCGGCGACGTCCCGCCACCTCCCGACGACAAGGCACAAACTCTAAACCAATAGATATGAAAAGATTGTTACCCGCCATCGTCGCCATGTCGGCGGCGATGGCCCCGGCCTCGGCCATAGCCGAGGTCAGGCTCCCCTCTGTCCTTTCGGAGGGCGTGATACTCCAGAGAGACCAACCCGTGGTGATATGGGGCAAGGCAGACCCGGGCGAGAATGTCAGGGTGAGGCTTGCCGGCAGAGACGGCTCGGCCACCGCCGCCTCTGACAGCACCTGGAGCGTCACACTCAAGCCCATCAAGGCAGGAGGCCCCTACACCCTCGAAGTCAACAATCTGAGAGTCAACGACGTCCTGCTCGGCGACCTCTATCTCTGCTCAGGCCAGAGCAACATGGAGCTGATGGTGAGCCGCGTGAGAGACTTCTTTGCCGATGAGATAGACAGCTATTCCAACGACCGCATACGCGAGTTCAAGACCCCCAAGGAGTATGCCTTCCACGGCCCGAGAGCCGACGTCAGCCCCTCCCGCTGGAAAAAAGTGCAGAAAAGCGAGGTGGACAAGTTCGGCGCCCTGGTCTACTTCATCGCCAAGGAACTCTATGAGCAGAACGGCCATGTCCCCGTCGGCATAGTCAACTCCAGCTGGGGCGGGTCTAAGATAGAGACATGGCTGAGCGGCAAGGCCGTCAGCCGGTATCCCGAGATGGCCAACCGCCTGAGGCTCGTGGAGGACGACACCTTCCGCAACCTCACAGGCAAGGCCGAAGACCGCGCCTCATATCTGTGGCACAAGACCTTGACAGACACCGACCCGGGCTATCGCAACGGCCTCCACTGGGCCTCGCCCGACCTCGACGACAGCCGCTGGGAAGAGGTCGAGCTCCTCGGGCACGGATGGGGCACCCTCGACGGCAAGCCCGCCAACGGCTCTCACTGGATGAGGCGCTCGTTCGACATCCGGCCCGACAAGGCCGGCAAGCCTGCCGAGCTGCGCCTCGGGTGCATCGTGGACGCCGACTCCGTTTGGGTCAACGGCAGGTTTGTAGGCTTCACATCATATCAGTATCCCCCGCGCATCTACCAGGTTCCGGAAGGCGTCCTGAAAGAGGGCGAGAACAACGTGACAGTGCGTATCGTGAGCAACAGCGGCACACCCCACTTCGTGCCTGAGAAGCCTCACAAATTCATCTTTGCCGACGGCTCGGAAGTCTCGCTCGAAGGCAAGTGGAGACACGCCCTCGGCTCGCTGATGCCCAAGGCGCCCGTACGCACCGACTTTTTCCAGAACCCCACGACACTCTACAACGGCCGCATAGACCCGCTGGCCACCAGCCCCTTCAGCGGGGGGGGCGGGTATCAGGGCGAGGCGGCCCTATCCCTC
>JAIDJD010000006.1 GCA_029052375.1 Duncaniella sp.
TCTCACGGGCGAGAGCCTTGTGCTGACCCTGCGCGCGCTCGTCCGAGCATCGAACTGAAAGCCCGGAGGGCATATGAGTGGCGCGGACGGCGGTCTCAACCTTGTTGACGTTCTGTCCCCCCTTGCCTCCCGACCGGCAAGTGTCATACACAATGTCTGTATCACTGATGGCAGGAAGTTCAATCTCCCTGAAGAAGTTGACACCTACAAACCAATTGCTCCGCCTGTGTCCGGGCCGATATCGGTTGGCCGTAGACCTCCACAAGACAGTCCCCTGCCATTCTGCCACAAAGCTGTCAGGCAGAGGTGTGTCTGACACCAGGGTCATAGACATATAACACCCCTCCTCACGGTTGTGCGGCTCGCTGTCGGCAAGCCCCAGCGGCGGGGCGACCTTAAGAATTTCCTTGGCCACGAGCGTCACCGCCCTTGAACACTCTACCGGCCCGCGTCCGGCCGTAATCTGTATATACTGTTTCATCTTCCTGTGTCCTTGATATTAAGCCGAGGTCTGACCATAGCCAATACCTCAACCGTCGGTTTGATTAGTTCGAGTATCTCGCTGGCAGGCTTGTAGGCCATAGGCGACTCGTCGAGCGTTCCGGCGCAGACCGAGGTGGAGAATATCCCGTCCATGCTGTCCTTATAGTCGCTCAGCTCAATCTGCTTCCTTGCCTGCGCTCGGCTCATAATGCGTCCGGCCCCGTGTGGAGCTGTGTTGAGCCACTGCTCATTGCCCCTGCCCTCGCATATCGCTATCCCGTCGCGCATATTGAAGGGGATGGCCAGCCTGACACCCTTCGATGCATCGACAGCCCCCTTGCGCAGGACAGGCCTGTCTTCTGTGAGAGATATATAATTGTGGGTGGTATAGATAGACTCCACACACTTGGCCTTGCAGAGTTTCTTTAATATGGCAAATATCCTGTCGCGCATCACCTGATGATTATACAAGGCATAAGCCTGCGCCACGGCCATATCAGAGAGATAGCCGTCGAGAGCGTCGCCCCGGAGATAGCCTGCATACTCTGCCCTCCGGTGGTTCATGGCTATGCTGTGCCAATGGCCGGCCACCTTGAGGCCAAGATTGCGCGAGCCACAGTGTATGGCGAGCCACCCGTCGCCAGATGCCTCATCCTCGCCATACTCAATGAAGTGGTTGCCTCCGCCGAGGGTGCCGAGGCTCTTGTAGAACACTCCCTCCTGAAGCTTGACGCGCCGGCAAAACTCTGAGACAAACACTGTATCAATCCTCCTGACCTCCTTTATTATATCAGGCGCGCACGAGTATGCTCGCTGATACTGAGTGTTCAGAAAACGAAACAGCTCCTTCTCGTTCAGCGAGTTCCTGACACAAAGCTCAGTCCCCGTCGGTTTGGCCTCCCGTCTGCGCTGGTCGAGCAGGGCTAAATCCTCTGCTTTGACTTTGGCCGAAAGCCTGTGCATGGAGACAGTGCATCCTATGTCGACCCCAACATGGTCAGGGCATACATAATCTCCCGGCCTGTAGGCGGTGCCCACGTTGCATGAGCTCCCGGCATGGACATCCGGCATCTGCACGATGGGCACACCCGACATAGCGGGATGGTCACAGAGAGCGGCGACCCACTCTTTGGCCGATTCTTCTATATTGTCTGTGAAGATTTCGGCCGACGTGTTTTTTCCTTCTATTATCATTGTCTTGTCTGTTTCTGCCGCAAAGTACAAAAGCAGGTGCGCAAAAGACTTGCGCACTTCGTGGAAAATCGTTAGATTTGCATAAATTTTTCCCGACCCATGCCCGTAAACCGCTCTACACTGATACGCATCTCCACCATAGACCGCTGTCTGCAAAACCATTACAGGCGGTGGACCATCAACGACCTCATCGAAGCCTGCACCGATGCCCTGGCCGAATACGAAGGGCGGAGCAACCCCGTCAGCCGGCGCACATTCCAGAACGACCTGGCACTGATGCGCAGCGACCGTCTCGGATACAACGCCCCGATAGTGGTGAGGGAAAACAAGTATTACGAGTATGAGGATCCGGATTTCAGCATCACCCACCTGCCCCTGAACGACGAAGGGCTCGACGCCCTCAACTCTGCCCTCGACATACTGCGCCAGCTGCAGGGCTTCCCGCAGCTCGCCTCGTCCATAGACACCATCAGCAAGCTCAACGAGCAGATTTCTCGCCACACTGGCACCGACGCCCCGGCCATGGACATGGAGAACGTCCCGGGCTACAGGGGAGCCGAATATATCGGCATCATATACGACGCCGTCCGCAAACAGCAGACCATAGCCATCGAATACCAGTCCTTCAAGGCTCGGGAGTCAGAGATCATCTCCGTCTATCCATATCTTCTTAATGAATATCTCAACCGCTGGTTTCTGATATGCGAGAAGTCTTCCAACCGCAATCCACAGATCAACATTTTTGCCCTCGACCGCATCCACTCGGTCAGGATAGAACGCGGGCTACCTTTCAAGAAATGCGTTAACTTCGACCCCTACACCTTCTTCGACGACACCATAGGCGTGACCAAACAGATAAGCGACAGAGCAAGGCGCGTAGTGATAAAGATAGACCGCCAGCAAGCGCCCTATGTAGAGTCAAAGCCGTTCCACAAATCGCAGAAGGTAGAGCTTAGATTCAGCGACGGCTCCATACAGCTGTCTCTAAATGTTGTGATAAACAACGAGCTCGAACGCCTGATACTCGGCTATGGCGGACACGCAGAGGTGATTGCGCCCCCGGCATTCCGCGACAGGATAGCATCAAGTGTGCGCAAGGCCGCCGCCCGCTACAGCGCCGACAGCGAGAACCAGACATACCATAAATGAAAAATATACACCATTACCGAAAGACAAGACAATGCAAGACTTTGCCGCAATAGATTTCGAAACAGCCAACGGACGCCGCTCGAGCGTCTGCAGCGTAGGCGTCGCGATAGTGCGAGGCGGCGTTATTACAGACCGTTTCTACAGCCTCATAGAACCTGTGCCCAATTACTATACCTACTGGACCACACAGGTCCATGGCCTGACACGCAGAGACACCGACGGCAAGCCCCGGTTTCCGGAAGTCTGGAGACAGATCCAGGACAAAATCAAAGGTCTCCCGCTCGTAGCCCACAACCGCCCCTTCGACGAGGGATGCCTCAAAGCCGTCTTTGAAGAGTACGGGATGGAATATCCGGGCTACGAATTCCACTGCACGCTCGCGGCCTCGCGCCGGAGGCTCAAGCTCCCGAGCCATCAGCTCCAGGTCTCAGCGGCCGCCTGCGGATTCGATATGACCAACCACCACAATGCCCTCTGCGATGCCGAAGCCTGCGCGGCCATAGCAATCAAGTTGCTCTGAAAAGCTCTGACACAAGATGGCGCAAGGCAGACAATGGGTGTATAAAAAACATCCTCGGCCCTGCATAACGCATCACCCTGCGCACCTCAGCTCTATACCCCGGAGCATAACAGTGTATCTCACACTTGCGGCAGCTCGACTTTCTGTCTCCCTTGGGACAGAGGTCGACGCGCTTATGTACATACCTCTCAAGGCCGAGACACTCCTCGCAAAGACCTCCGCCGGCCTCTGCGTGATGCCTCCTGCAATACATCGCAATCATCCGGCTCACAACAGCCTTCTCGCGCTCCGCTCTGCCCATGTCCGTTATAAATTTAAAACAAAACAGCCCGACCCTTTCGGGGTCAGGCTGTCCTGATGATGGAGGGTGAACAGTGGGGGTCGAACCCACGACCTTCGGAACCACAATCCGACGCTCTAACCAACTGAGCTATGCTCACC
>JAIDJD010000060.1 GCA_029052375.1 Duncaniella sp.
GGATACATCCGACGGATTTGACGCGGCCATGAACCAGCCTATCCCCGGATACGAGTATATCTTCCAGACCATGAACTACGACGAGACCGAGTACAAGGATGACAATCCCGACACCTTCGAGGGCGTCGACCGTCCCGTGCAGTATGACCGCGTAGTCTTCTCTGCCACTCTCGACGGCGGCTATGCCACCTTCTACAAGAAGGATGCCTCCGGCAACTACGTAGAGGGCGCACGCTACATCGCCCGCTTCGCAGAGACCACCATCTCGCTCTACAACATAGAGAAGACCGTCATTGAGGAGATCAAGGACGAGGAAGGCAACGTTATCGAGACCGTCGAGAAGGTTGTCCCCGACCTCACTCTCTTCAAGGAGTTCACCGTCGAGAACCTCGACAAGGACTGGCTCAAGATCGTTTGGAACAAGTCTGAGCGTATCGTGGTTACCTACACCAACCAGTACGAGTCTTACAACTTCAAGAAGGTGAAGTAATCCCAACCCGCAGAAATCCCGTGGTGCAGGCCCCGCGCCTGCACCTCCACACCTAACTTCCCCCTCCCGGCCCCGCCGGGAGGGGGAAGCTGTTTTTGGGAGGAGTGGGCAGTAAGCTGTCAACATAAACCATCTTCAGGGCCGGAGGCCCGTCTTTATGTGTAACCCCATATGTAGCGTCGGAGACGCGGAGTATGGGGTTGCAAACAACCCAAACTTATAAGCTTCGGAGAAGCGTCTTTATGGTAATATCCTTGCAATCACCATAAAAACACCTCTCCGAGGCTCTTTAGTGGTATTGTGCATAGCTATCCCCACACTCCGCGTCTCCGACGCTACATATGGGGTTACACATAAAGACAGGCCTCCGGCCCTGAGGATGGTTCTTGTTGTCCCCCCCACATCATGCGTCTCCCACGCTACTCATCAATACGGGCCTCCGGCCCTGATGAAAGTTCAGTTAATGGCTATCAGCCGTGCCGGACAGCAGAAGCTGTCAACATATACCATTTTCAGGGCCGGAGGCCCGTCTTTATGTGTAACCCCATATGTAGCGTCGGAGACGCGGAGTATGGGGTTGCAAACAACCCAAACTTATAAGCTTCGGAGAAGCGTCTTTATGGTAATATCCTTGCAATCACCATAAAAACACCTCTCCGAGGCTCTTTAGTGGTATTGTGCATAGCTATCCCCACACTCCGCGTCTCCGACGCTCCATGTGGGGTTACACATAAAGACGGGCCTCCGGCCCTGATAATTGTTTTTTTTGACTCCCCCCCCCACATTATGCGTCTCCCGCGCTGCTCATCAATACGGGCGTCCGGCCCTGAGGATTTTCAGGCATCCCCGTTCATCAATACAGCCCTCCGGCGCCGGGGATGAGCGCCACCATCCCCATCAACTCTATTTTCCCTAACGTTTATACGGTATTAGTATTTTTTAACAGATAAATAATCTATTATTTAGCCAATGATTGTAAATTTGCAAAACGAACGCGAATTATTCTTATTGAATCTTTCGGCCCTTAACCGATGACATCCCGGCATGATCAAAAGTACAATAGAACAGGTAATCACAGAGGATCTTTCTGAGATATGGCAGGTGCTCACTCCCGAGGAGAAGCGCATGGTCATAGAGAACTTCACCGTTCACCGCTTCAAGAAGAACAAGGTGATATACCAGGAAGGCGATGAGCCCAGGTATCTCTGGTGTCTCATCTCAGGAAAGGTAAAGAAGTACAAGGACGGCGTGGGCAACCGCGTGCAGATACTCCGCCTCATCAAGGCAGTCCAGTATTTCGGCTACCGTGCATACTTTGCAGGCGAGCTCTACGGCTCGAGCGCCATGACGCTCGAGGCCTCGACGCTCGGATGCATACCCATGGAGCTTGTGGAGAAGATACTCCAGAAGAATGTCAATCTGGCAATGTTCTTCATACACGAGCTTTCGTGCAATCTCGGCAACTCGGACACCAAGATTGTCAACCTCACACAGAAGCATATCCGCGGCCGTCTGGCGGAGACGCTCATGGTGCTGCTCGACACCTACGGCACGGAGGAGGACGACAACATGACCCTCAAGATATATCTCGGGCGCGAAGACCTGGCCAACCTCTCCAACATGACCACGGCCAACGCCATCCGCACCCTCTCCAACTTCGGAGACGAGCATCTGGTGGTGGTGGACGGCCGCAAAATCAAGATACTCGACGAGCCCGAGCTGAGGCGCATCTCTACGATGGGCTGAGCCGCCGGCGTCTGCCCGTAAGGGACGCGCCGGCCTGCATACTTATATCAGGGCGTGCCTGAGGGCCGCCCCGCAGGCCGATACACAGCGGTGTGTCAGGCCTCACGTCCGGCTGTCGCTTTGCCGTTTGTTGCAAGGCGGCGCGGAGCTTTTTTTTAAAATTTTCAACATTTACCCTCTCCTTAGGCCCAAATTCAAGTCTAAGATAGGAGTCGTGGCCGCTACCGT
>JAIDJD010000061.1 GCA_029052375.1 Duncaniella sp.
AGGCGTTCTCGGGATTCGACCCCATCAATTCTAAGCTTCTCAATTTGGTGATACTCAAGCTCAACGACGAGGGCTCGACCGTGATATTCTCCACCCACAACATGGCCTCGGTAGAGGAGATATGCGACAACATCACCCTCATCAACAAGAGCCGCAACATCCTCAGCGGCAATGTGGCCGACCTGCGTCGCAAGTATTTTGCCGGATGTTACGACCTCACCTTCGAGGGCGATGCCGACGAGCTTGTCCGCAGTCTCGGCCCGGTGGCCTCGGAGATAAAGATGCTTGAGCCTGACGCCAAAGGCCGTTGCCAGGTCAATCTGCGCGTCAGCCCGGATGCCTCGGTAAGGGACGCCGTCTCCATAGCCAACAACGTAGTGCGTCTCGCGGCATTCCGCGAGAGCCTCGCGTCGATGAACGACATTTTTATCCGTGCCGTAGAGGAGGATAAGAGAAACCGCAACCAGTCAGAAACAAAGCAATGAGCAAGATAGGTATAATCATAGAACGCGAGTATCTCGAGCGCGTCAAGAAAAAAAGCTTTATTTTCACCACCCTCCTGATGCCCCTGCTGATGGTAGGCCTGATGACGCTCCCGGCCATCATCATGGCATACGCAGGTACGTCCGAGACCTCGGTCCTCGTAGTGGACAACAGCGGCGGCATAGCCGGGCATCTCGAGGACGACAACGATGTCAGGTTTTCCATCGCCGCGCCCGGAGTCTCTGTAGACTCGGCCTTGCGCGTCGAGGACACGGACATGGTGCTGATTATCCCCGAGAACATTGTCTCCTCGCCCAAGTCGACGCTCAAGGTGTTCTCCAACGGCCCGTCTTCAGTAAGCGTCGAGGCCACAATCCGCTCCCAGGTCAACGACATCGTCGAGGAACAGCGCCTGGCGCAGTACAACATCGGCAATCTTGCCGAAATCATCGAGGCTGTCAAGAGCGACGTGGCCATCAACACCATCCGCCAGGACAAGGGCGGCGAGGAGACCCTCTCGACAGATGCCAGCTTCGGCATAGGCATCGGTATGTCGTTTGTCCTTTATATGTTCCTTATACTCTACGGACAGATGGTGATGAACTCCATCATCGAGGAGAAGAACAACCGTGTCCTCGAGGTGGTGGTGACATCGGTCAAGCCCACCAACATCATGCTCGGCAAGATTACCGGCGTGGCTCTTGTGGCGCTGACACAGATACTTATATGGGGCGTCCTTGTGCTTGCCATGTCGGCCTACGTGCTTCCGGCCATCATGCCTCAGAGCGCAGCCATAGAGGGCATGGCCTCGCAGGAGAGCACAATGATGGCCGCGATGCAGTCGCTCACAGATGTAGGCCAGATAGCCTCGCTGGTGGGTCTCATGACGCTCTACCTGATGCTCGGCTTCCTTGTCTACGCGGCCATATTTGCCGCCGTAGGCTCTTCGGTCGACAATGTCCAGGATGCCACACAGCTCACATCGTTCGCCCTATATCCCATCATATTCGGCCTCATATTCGCTATGGTTGCCGCCGCCAATCCCTCCGGCTCGCTGGCGTTCTGGAGCTCGCTCTTCCCGCTGACGTCGCCCATGGTGATGGTGGCGCGAGTGCCTTTCGGGATAGCATGGTGGGAGATTCTGGCTTCGGTGCTCCTTCTCGTAGCCACCTTCTTCGGCCTCGCATGGATGGCCGGAAAGATCTACCGGGTAGGCATCTTCATGTACGGCAAGAAGCCCTCGGTCAAGGAGGTGATGAAGTGGATTTCCTACAAGTGATTTCTAAGTGACAGACACAATGACGCCGCGGCAGCGGCACGCGTGCATGGCGGCCATCCGGGGCAAGGACACTAAACCCGAGATGGTCGTCCGCCGATATCTCCATGCCCTCGGCTACAGATACGGTCTGCACAACCGCCGCCTGCCCGGCACTCCGGACATTGTGTTGAGAAAGCTCAAGACCGTCATCTTCATCAACGGATGTTTCTGGCACGGCCACCCCGGATGCCGCTACTACCGCCTGCCGTCAACAAATCCCGACTATTGGCAGAATAAGATAGAGGCCAACCATGAGCGCGATGCAAGGGCCATACAGGAGCTCAACCGCATGAAGTGGAATGTGATAGTCATATGGGAGTGCGAACTTAAGACCGGGGAGGCTCGGGAGAAAAGACTCGCGCGGCTCGCGCGCACGCTTGGAGATATGGCCGCCGGCCGCTATCGGTACTATCATTATCCCGACGCGGAGACAGAGACGCTTGCCGCCGAGCCGGATGCCGGTTACGGCTACGAGGAATAAGCTGTCATGTCAGACTGGAAAAGTGGCTTGGCTGTTTGGATTATTTGGCCGAAACGGATAACTTTGCGGTATGAAACCAATCTCACAGATCTGACCCCATGAAACGACCAGCCTTGATTGTTGCCGCCATGCTAGCGGCCTCCTCAGCCTGTTGTGCCGAACTCTTCAGCTATTCCGCCCCCGACGGCAAGGGGGGCCTGCGTCTGGCCTGGCGCATGACCCCTGAGGATATTTGGACCCCCGTGGACTACAGTTTCTTAGGCAGTGATTTCGGCCCGTGGGGGAGCCACAAGAAGATGTTCTCGCCACGCCTTGAGGTCAATGCCGCAGACTCGCTCTGGACAGCCACGTGGGAGGCCGACCCCAAGGGCGAGGTGATAGCGCTGGCCCCGTCGCCCGACCTTAGCCACTGGACCCCTCAGCGCGACTTTGCCTCGCGCTCAGCCCTTCCGCGCAATCTGCGTCCGCTCTATCCCGTGACGGCCGACTCGGCCATGATTTCGGGCACGATGGTCAGAGGGTGGCGGCAGAAGGTCTCTGACGCCCTGCCCGGCACTCTTGCGGCTTACGCCGAGGCGCGGGCCCTCAAGGCCTCGCGCGAGTCCGAGACAACGTCAGGCGATGCCGTGAGATTTGGCTCGCTCGGCCCGGTACACGTCAGGATAGACGTGCAGACAGGCGAGCCCGGCAAGATAAGCGACAGGCTGATAGGCATCTTCTTTGAGGATATCAATTATGGCGCGGACGGAGGCCTCTATGGCGAACTGATTCAGAACCGCGACTTTGAATACTCACCCTCGGATGTCCGCGGATGGGACAGCATGACCTCATGGACAGTCTCCGGAGACGGAGCTGTATCGGTCGACACTGTGTCTCCCATACACCCCAACAACCCACATTACCTCAGGGTGGAAGGGCGTGCCGACATAGCCAACGGCGGTTGGGACGGCATCTCGGTGAGACGCGGAGAGAAGTATGACTTCTCCATGGCCTATCGTGTCGACAGGCCGGTCAAGGCCAATGTGGCCTTGGTGGATTCGCTCGGCAAGAAGCTCGGTTCGGCAGTCGTTGCTCTCAGACCGACCTCCGGCAAGGGGTGGGCCCCGACTTCGGCCTCTATCGGCGCGAAGGCCTCAGCGTCGGGATGCAGGTTTCTGCTCAGTCTCCCCGCCGGTACGC
>JAIDJD010000062.1 GCA_029052375.1 Duncaniella sp.
CGACAGCGTCGGCATCCCCGACACCGGCAACTTCAAGATAGGCGACACCCTGACGTCAGGCGAACTGCTCCACTACAAGGGCCTCCCCAGCTTCTCGCCCGAGATGTTCAAGTATATCGAGAACGCCGACCCCATGAAGGCCAAGCAGCTCGACAAGGGCGTGCAGCAGCTGATGGACGAGGGCGTGGCCCAGCTGTTCACAAATCAGTTCAACGGACGCAAGATCATCGGCACCGTAGGCCAGCTTCAGTTCGAGGTGATACAGTACCGCCTCGAGCATGAGTATGGCGCCAAGTGCCGCTGGGAGCCTCTCTCGCTCTACAAGGCCTGCTGGATAGAGAGCGACGACCCCTCGGCGCTCGAGGCTTTCAAGAAGCGCAAACACCAGTTCATGGCTATAGACCGCGAAGGCCGCGACGTCTTCCTTGCCGACTCTCCCTACGTCCTCCAGATGGCCCAGAACGACTTCCCCAAAATCCGCTTCCACTTCTCGAGCGAATTCTGATACATCGGTATCCCATAATAAGATTTTAATGCAAAGTGTCCCGGGCTCCAGGGGATTGGAGGCCGGGACACTTGTTTTTTTTGGGGGGGGTGTTTTTTACTCCTGTGGGAGGCGGAGGTGGTCCATGAGGACGAAGGCGAATGGACGCTCGTCGAAGTATTCAAAGCCGGCCTTGGCATAGAGAGCCTTGGCGGGGGCGTTCTCTTTCTCTACGAGGAGGCCGAGGGGCTTGCCCATCTTGCGTGCGCGCTCGGCTGTGGCTTTGATGAGGTCCAAGGCATATCCCTTGCCGCGGTGTCCGGGCATGACGGCGAGGGTGTCGAGGTAGATTTCGTCCGGTGTGCACTCGTCTTCCATGGCGCTCATGTCGCGTCCGAGCCTCTCTCTGGCGGCGCGGAAGAAGTGTTCTCTCATCTCGTGGAGGCCTGCGCCGTCGTATGCGATGCAGACGCCGCAGGGGCGGCCATCCTCTTCGCACACGAGGGTGTTGAGGTAGCTGTACTGGGTGTCTTCTCTCTCGGCCAGCGAGGCGAAAAGGGCTTCGACATCCTCGGCTGTATGGTGTTCTCCGGCGAGCGACTCCGTGATTTCTTCTCCTATAGCCATGGTGACGGCCTTGCCTATGAGGAGGGCATCGGCCGGTGTTGCTGGTCTGATACTCATTGTCTTACATAGGTTGTGACGGTGTTTCCGTCTATGTTTCTTAAACTTTCGGCCATGATGGCGGGGGGCAGGAGCGGGGCCTTGACCTTGCCGTGGACGGGGTGGGGCGAGCGCTCGACCCTGATGCGGTCAAACAGTCGCTCTTCAAGAAAACTCTCAAGCAGCATGGCGCCTCCCTCTACGAGCAGTGACGTCATGCCATGTTCGGAGTAGAGCCTGGCGGCTGTCTCGGCGAGCGTACAGGCGTCGGTGATGTGTATCACATCCTCGGGCAGGTCTGCGAGGCGCCCGCGGCGGTCGAGCACCACACGTCGTGGCGACTTGCCTGCATAGAGCCGCGTGTCGAGCCTCGGACTGTCTGCTATCCACGTGCCGCTCCCTACAAGTATGCCGTCGTGGAGGGCGCGCTCTCGGTGGACCTCCATGGCGCTGAGCGGATTGGAGATGGCCGCGTCCATGTATCTGTCCGCGCTCTCGGCCCACTTGAGGGTGATGAAGGGGCGTCCCTGGGTGTGGGCGGTCATGAACTTCTCGTTGAGCTTGCGGCACTCTCCCTCGAGCATCCCTGCGGCCACCTCGACGCCGGCCTCGCGGAGCATGGCTATGCCGCGCCCCGAGACCTTGGCGAAGGGGTCTTTGCATCCTATCACTACACGGGGGATGCCCATGCGGATAATCAGTTCGGCGCAGGGGGGTGTCTTGCCGTAGTGCGAGCATGGCTCCAGGGTGACATACATGGTGGAGTCCCTGAGCCGCGACTTGTCCTTGACCGAGGCTATGGCGTTGACCTCGGCGTGGCCCACGCCCCCCCGGCGGTGCCCCCCATCTCCGAGGAGGTGGCGGTCCGGCTAG
>JAIDJD010000063.1 GCA_029052375.1 Duncaniella sp.
GCTGGTATCTCGACAACCAGGAATGGATGGACAACATCACCTCGGGCGAATACGAGAAATACTACGACGAGATGTACTCCGGCAGATAAACGTACAACATCTATTGGGTAGGCCGGGGCCGGGTGTCTGTTTGCAGACCTCACCCCGGCCTTTTCTGTTTTTCGGCCATAATTCCGCCTCCGGACAATAAACAGTTGTGTGCAAACGTTTACCACATTATAGCCCTTCGGTGTGTCGGATGTGAACACTCCACGTTTCTCCACAGTCGCGGCATACGGGGGCTTGCAGAACGTTTATAATCCTGAACGATGAAAATAATACTTCTTTCCGGGGGTTCGGGCAAGCGCCTGTGGCCTCTGTCCAATGACGCGAGATCCAAGCAGTTTCTGAGGGTGTTGACCGCTCCTGACGGCTCCAAGGAGTCTATGATACAGCGTGTTGTGCGCCAAATCAAGTCGGCCGGACTGACCGACGACATCGTTGTGGCCACCGGCCTCAACCAGAAAGACTCTGTCGAGAACCAGCTTGGAGACAAGCTCTCTGTGGTCACTGAGCCTTGTCGCAGAGACACATTCCCGGCCATCATGCTCGCCTGCTCCTATCTCGCCTCCAAGGGTACGCCGATGGACGAGCCCGTCATCGTGATGCCCTGCGACTCCTATACCGAGGACGAATATTTCAGCGTCATCGGCCGTATGGGCCAGGCTGTCGCCGACTCTGTGGCAGACCTTGTGCTGATGGGCATCGAGCCTACCTATCCCTCGGCCAAGTATGGCTACATAATGCCTGTCAGGAGCGAGTCTGACGGTAGTCCCCTTCGTGTCAAGCGCTTTATCGAAAAGCCGGCCGTGCCTATGGCCGAGGAGCTTATAGCCACCGGCGCCCTCTGGAACGGCGGAGTCTTTGCCTTCCGTCTCGGCTACCTCATGGAGATAGCCGGTAAGACATTCCCCGGATGGGACTTCGCCCGTATGCGCGAGTCTTATGCCGAGATGCCCAAGATCAGCTTCGACTACGAGGTGGTCGAGAAGGCCGAGTCTGTGGCTGTGATGCCCTATGCTGGCAAGTGGAAAGACCTCGGCACATGGAACACCCTTACCGACGAGCTTGACGACAAGACCCACGGCAATGTCCACACCGAGGCCTGCGCCAACACATACGTCATCAACGAGCTTGAGCTCCCCGTGGTCTGCATCGCAGCCGAAAATCTTGTCGTGGCCGCCTCGCCCGACGGCATTCTCGT
>JAIDJD010000064.1 GCA_029052375.1 Duncaniella sp.
GACAGGGAGGCCGAAGCGGCAGGCGGTAGAGAAGTCCATGCCCGAGAATCCGAAGGCCGAGTCGCCCTCGATGGCCACCACCTTCTTGCCCGTGGCGACGGCGGCTCCGACGGCAGAACCCATGCCCATACCCATGATGGCCCATGTGGCACAGTCGATGCGGTGGCGCGGAAGCGACATATTCACAGTGTCTCGGGTGTCGTCGAGGGTGTTGGCGCCCTCGTTGACAAGGATTATGTCGGGGTTGCTCTCGAGGATAGGCTTGATGACGCCGAGCGCCGTCAGGTGGGTCATGGGCATGGCGTCCTTGCTGGCGGCAAGGCGCGCGGCAAACTTGGCGTCCTTCTCCTTGGTCTCGGCCTGCAGCGAGGCGAGCCATGCGGGGTCTGCGGCCATCTTCTTGCCCTCGAGCCCGGCGAGGATGAGGTCGAGCGAGAGGCCCATGTCGCCCACGACAGGCGCGGCTATGGAGCGGTTGCGGTCTATCTCCTCGGGGTCTATGTCGAGCTGCACGAACTTGATGTCCTTGTTCCAGCGGCCGTAGCCGAAGTTGACCAGCCAGTTGAGGCGCGCGCCGACCACCATCACGACGTCTGCCTGCTCCATGATGGTAGAGCGGCACGAGAGGGCGCTGAGAGGACCTGCGTCGGGCATGAGGCCCTTGGCCATGGACATGGGGAAGTAGGGTATGCTGTACTTCTCCACGAGAGCCTTGACCTTGTCTTCGACACGGGCATACGCCGCGCCCTTGCCGAGCAGGATGGCGGGACGCTTGGCCGACGAGAGTATCTCTACGGCGCGGTCGACGGCCTCCTTGTTTGGGGCTACGGGCGAGTAGAGGTCGACGGGGTCTGAGAAGAGCTTCTCAGCCTCGGAGGCGTCCATCACCTCGCCGAGGGCGGGGGTGGTCATGTCTATGTAGACTCCGCCCGGACGGCCCGAGACGGCGGCGCGGTAGGCGCGGGCCACGGCCGTGGGGATATCCTTGGCATGGCTGCAGCGAAAGACGGCCTTGACGAGCGGGCGGGCCGTGTTGAGCTGGTCGAGCTGTTCGTAGGTGCCCATGTTCATGTCCACCATGGTGGGGTCTGAGGCTCCTGAAATCTGTATCATCGGGTAACAGTTGACCGTGGCGTTGGCCGTGGCTGTCAGGCCGTTGAGGAATCCGAGCGAGGAGACCGTCATCAGGACGCCGGGCGTCTTGGTGAGGTAGCCGTGGGTGGCGGCGGCCATGCCGGCCTGCTGTTCGTGGCGGAATCCGACAAAGCGGATGCCCTGGCCCTGGATGAGATAGGCGGCCTCGGTGACGGGGATGCCTACAAGGCCGTAGACGTCGGTGATGCCGATGCGCTTGAGGGCGCGGGCGAGGATATACATACCCGTTACCTGCTCGGGAAAGCGGGGCGAGGTGACGGGAGCGGATGCGGGATTTGCGGTTGCCATAGTTCTTATAGTTTTGGGCGGCGGTCCCCGGCGCCATCATTCACGAGGCGGGGCGGCGGGGCGGCGGGCCGCGGGTTGATGTTGATTCTGAATCTCCGGACACGGGCGAGACCCGCAAACGGAATGGAGGAGGACCGCAGGTCGGAGAAGACCCGTTGTCCCCCTCCTGATATCTGGTCCGGGCGCCGGTACTCCCCCCTCGAGGGGAGCACGGCGGGCCCGGGGCGGCGGGAAGTGCGTCACTTCTGGGCGGCGGGAAGAGGCTCGGTGGTGCCGTTCTTGGCAAAGGCCTCTATCTGCTGGTCTGTATAGCCATAGGCCTTGAGCACGTCGGCGGTGTCGGCGCCAAGCTCGGGAGCAGGCCCGTAGACAGGCTGGAAACTGCTGAGGGTGAAGGGACAGCCGACGGTGACAAACTCTCCTATCTTGCCGCCCTGGTTGATGCGGACAAGGGTGTTGCCGTCGTAGAGGCTCTGGTCAGACATCACCTCCTTGGTCGAGAGCACGGGGCCTACGGGCACTCCATACTTGGAGAGCTGTTCTGTAATCTCAAACTTGGTCTTGTCTGCGGCCCATGCGCCGATGCGCTTGTAGATTTCGTCCTTGTGCTTGTCTCGGGCGTCGGCGGTGGCAAAGTCGGGATTGGTCAGCCAGTCCTGGAAGCCGAGGCCCTCGCAGGCGAGCTTGAACTCTTTCTCGCCGCGCTGGAGGATGATGTAGACATAGTTGTTGGCGTCGATCTCGGAGTCGAGGCCGCCGGCAGGCTTGCACTTGTAGGTCCAGCCGAGGACACCGCCGCCCTCGATGTTGCCCGAGCGGGGGACACAGTCGCCGAACTTGCCGTCGGGATACTGCGGGAACTGCGTGAGGTAGCCAATCTTGTCAAGTGTCAGCTGGTCTCTTGTCTTGATGCGGCAGATGTTGAGGCATGCGTTGTGCAGCGCCTGGTAGCCGAAAC
>JAIDJD010000065.1 GCA_029052375.1 Duncaniella sp.
CTCTCCACGATGGCAGACATCATCTGCTGCGGCACGTCGGCATAGTTGGCCAGGAGCTGTTTGGTGTCTTTTGGCAGGCAGTATCCGCCGTAGCCGAACGAGGGGTTGTTGTAGTGCGTTCCTATCCTTGGGTCGAGGCCTATGCCCTCGATGATGGCCTGTGCGTCGAGCCCCTTGACCTCGGCGTATGTGTCGAGCTCGTTGAAGTAGGACACGCGCAGGGCCAGGTAGGTGTTGGCGAAAAGCTTGACTGCCTCGGCCTCTTTCATGCCCATGAAGAGGGTGGGGATATCCTCCTTGATGGCTCCCTGGCTGAGCAGAGAGGCAAAGGTGCGGGCGGCTTTGCCGAGACGCTTGATGTCGGCTATGCGCTCGATGGCCTCGTTTTCGGCCGAGAACTCCTCGTTGTGGATTATCTTCGGTATGCCCACGATGATGCGCGAGGGGTAGAGGTTGTCGTAGAGGGCCTTGGACTCGCGCAGGAATTCTGGCGAGAAGAGCAGGTTGAGCTTCTCGACGCCCCGTCTGGCATACTTCAGGTAGAGCGAGCGGCAGTAGCCCACGGGTATCGTAGACTTTATCACCATCACCGCGTCCGGGTTCACCTCGAGCACGAGGTCTATCACCTCCTCGACATGAGAGGTGTCGAAATAGTTCTTGACGGGGTCGTAGTTTGTCGGCGCCGCTATCACTACAAAGTCGGCGCCGCGGTAGGCCGACGCTCCGTCCAGGGTGGCTGTCAGGTCGAGCTTCTCACAGGCCAGGTATTTTTCAATATAGTCGTCCTGTATGGGTGAGAGGCGCCGGTTGATCAGGTCGACCTTTTCGGGTATGATGTCTACGGCTGTGACGCGGTTGTGCTGGGCGAGCAGGGTGGCTATGGAGAGGCCCACATAGCCGGTGCCGGCCACGGCGATATTGTATCTGTTCATCTCTTTCGGATGTGTGGTTCGACTTGAGCGTATAGGGCAGGGGGGGGGCTGACAGTGTCGCGCAGGCCTCCCTGCAATCTCGGTGGCAAAGATACAGAAAAATCGTTGTATGGCAAAATCGGCGGCCATGCCGCACGGGCGGTCTGATGGCGGGCGTGGCCTGTGCCGCAGATGTGAGCAAGGAGAATATCCCACGCGGGGACATTCTCCTTGCGGCTGTCGAGAGCAAGCGATAATGTGGATGGATGGATCTGTTGTGTATCTCTACTTGATGGATGTAAGCGTAAATGCCTCTTGTGAGGGGAGGGTGTCGTGTGGGGGTGTATCTCTCAGCGATAGTCTGCAAAGCGTGTCTGGAGGCGCTTGCGGGCAAAGAAGATGCGGCTCTTGACGGTGCCGAGGGGGAGAGAGAGCTCCTTGGCTATCTCCTCGTACTTGTAGCCGGAGACGTAGAGCGAGAAGGGTCTGCTGTACTCCTCGGGCATGGCTTCGATGGCACCGGTGATCTCGCTTGCGCTCAGCGAACCCTCGGGGGTTGCGAGGCCGGAGTCTTGCGAGATATTGAGGTGATAGAGATCTTCGGTCTGGTCGACAACGGTGGCACAGCGCGATGCGCGGCGGTAGTTGTTGATGAAGATATTGCGCATTATGGTGAACACCCAGCCCTTGAAGTTGACGTTCTCGCCATACTTCTCTTCGCTGTCGAGGGCCTTGAGTGTGGTGTCCTGGAGAAGGTCGTATGCGTTGTCGCGGTCTGATGTGAGCATGAAGGCAAAGTTGAGCATATTTGACTGGAGAGCCATGAGTCTGTCCTGAAAAGCCTGGGTTGCCATAATGTGATTTATTTGCAGGTGATGTAGTTCTTGTATTATGCTTGGGGAGGGTTGACTGGTTTTCCCTTCCGACATTGCAAAGTTAGCGAGCCTCTGCGGCCCGGGCAAATTTATGACAGCGATTATTACAAAGTTTTCTCGAAAAAGTTTAAATATAATCACAATACGCTGTGGAATAATGTGTTGCGTGTGTTTCGAATTTGTTACAGAGTTGTTACAGATATTGAAATTGTTACAGTCGGGTCTGATAGGCAGGCTTTGCGCTTGTCATTGTGGGAGAATAGGCGTATCTTTGTATATCGTAAACGACATCAGATATATTTTATACTATGCCCAGGCAAGAATACGTAGAGCGCAACCGCGAGTGGCTGCGCGAGAAAGGCACCGAGGCCGGAGTGAAGGCTCTCGACAAGGGAATATTCTACAAGGTGGTGAAGAGCGGCAGCCCTTCGTCGCCCGTCCCCAACCGCGGCAGTGTGGTTGTGGTCCACTATACAGGCCGTCTCATCAACGGCAAGCAGTTTGACACGTCGCGCGGCGGCGCCCCTGTCCCCCTGCGTCTGCGCGAGCTGATACCCGGATGGATCATCGCGCTCCAGCAGATGCACGTCGGCGACCGCTGGGAGCTCTATCTCCCCGCCGAGCAGGGATACGGAAAGCGTGGAGTCCCCGGGATTCCGGGAGGCTCCACGCTGATATTCGATATTGAGCTGACGGCCATAGGCTGAGGGGGGCGTCAGCGGGGATACTTGTTGATTATCTGGCGCTCCATCTGTTCGGCCTTGCCGAGCGAGGCCTTGGACGATGCGTCGATGCCATACTTTGAGGCGGGGGGGATGACCACCTTCATGTTGGGCTGCAGCTTGTTGGGGTTGCCTATCTTCGCCTTGTTCTCTTCATATATATATACCCAGAAGACCTTGGCGCCGTAGTGTTTCCTGGCCATTGCCTGCAGCAGATATCCGGCCTTGACGGTGTCGTAGACAGGCTTGGATTCTGCGGCGGGGGCCTGTGCCGCGGGCTTGGGCTCTTCTGCAATCCTGGCCTCTGGGGCAGGCTTGGCTTGCTCTTCCGGCTTGGGCTCTGGGGCTATGGCCGCAAGCGTGTCTGCCGGCAGGGGCTTGGCCACTGTGTCTGCGAGGAGCTCTTCGATGGGGTCTTCCACAGTCTCCTCTATGGTCACTGCGGCCGTGCGGCCGGTGGGGTAGAGATAGTCGAGCGCGAAATAGACGCCGCAGGCGCCGAGCGCAAGGCCTACGATGATGCCGAGGGCAAAGCCCCATCCGAAGCCGAGGCCTCCGCGGCTGTCGTCGCTGTCTGTCGGGATATGCTCTTCCTCGTCCTCCTCTATTGAGTGGAAGACGGGCTGTACGGGGACGGGCTTGGTCTGCGGAGCGGGATGGGCCGGCCTTGGCGCGGCCTTGGCAGGTTCGGGCTTAGGCTCGGGCTTAGGTTCGGCTTTAGGCGCGGCCTCGGCAGGTTCGGGCTTAGGTTCGGGCTTAGGTTCGGCTTTAGGCGCGGCCTCGGCAGGCTCGGGCTTAGGCTCGGGCTTGGACGCCGGCTGCGGCTCGGTCTCGGGCGCCGCAGTCTCTTTCACAGCCTTGGTCTCGGGTTCCGGCTCAGCCTCAGCCACGGCTTCGGGCGCTTGGGGCTGCTCGACGGGCTTTTGCGGCTCGGGACGGGTTTCGGGTGCCGGAGCGGCGGGCTCGCTTACAGCCTCGGCGAGAGCCTCTTCTGTGACGTCGTCGGCCACCTCCTCAGGCTCGAAGAGAGCGAAGGGGGCATTGAGTGTCTCTGCAAGCTCAGGGTCGGCCACGAAATCCACACCGTTCTCGCTGTCTGAGGGCACGAAGTTGCCGAGACCCTTGATTCTGATTGTCTCACCCTCTTTGAGGCGCGAGGCTATGATGTCGAAGAAGGCTTTGGCAAAAGCCTCTGCCTCCTCGCGGGTCACTCCTGCCTTCTCGGCCATGAGGCCCGCAATCTCCTGGAAGGGTATCTTGCAGTTCATTTCTTGAGTTTTTTGCGGAGCACGACGCTCGGGGCGAAGTGCAGGGTGATGGATGGCGGCATCAGCATACGCTTGTTTGTCGCAGGGTCGACGGCGATATGCTCGTCTGTCTTGACGCTCTGGAATGTGCCGAATCCCGGTATGGCGGCCGAGTCGAGGTCGGCACAGGTGTCGCGCACGGTGTCTATGAGCGCCGCGGCGAGTTTTCGGGCCTTCTCGGGGTCTATGCCCATCTGGTGGGCCAGCCTGGCTGTGAGTTGTTTGTTGTCCATATTTCTCTTATGTGCCTTGCTGTCAGGGACGGGGCACAGTTGGTGTCGAAAGGCATCTCCATGCCCCGGCAGGATAGCGCCGTGGCAAGGAGAGCCTTTTTGGGAAATCAGTAATTGCGGGCGAAGATCACGCGGCGGGCCGAGGGCTTGCCGGTGACCATGCAGACGCCGGGCTCGTCGTCGCCGTCGAGGGGGATGCAGCGCAGAGTGGCCTTGGTGTCTTCCTTAATCTTCTCCTCGGTCTCTGTGGTGCCGTCCCAGTGGCAGAGCAGGAATCCGCCCTTCTCTATCTCTTTCTTGAACTCCTCGTAGCTGTCCACCTTGCGAGTCATGGCCTCGCGGCGGTCGAGGGCCTTGCGGTAGATGTTGTCCTGAATCTCATCGAGGAGGTTCTTGCAGTACTCGGCTATGCCCTCGAGAGGAGCGGTGTGCTTCTCGAGAGTGTCTCGGCGCATCACCTCGACTACGCCGTTCTCGATGTCGCGGGCGCCTATGGCGAGGCGCACGGGGACACCCTTGAGCTCGTAGTCGGCAAACTTGAAGCCGGGGCGCTTGTTGTCGGCGTCGTCAAACTTGACGCTGACGCCGAGGGCCTTGAGGCTGTCGACGATGGGGTTGACGACGGCGGCTATCTCGGCCAGCTGGGCCGCGTTCTTGAAGATGGGGACGATGACCACCTGGATGGGGGCCAGGCGGGGAGGCAGCACGAGGCCGTTGTCGTCAGAGTGGGTCATGATGAGGGCGCCCATGAGACGGGTGGAGACGCCCCACGAGTTGGCCCACACGTATTCGGGCTTGTTCTCCTTGTTGACAAAGGTCACGTCGAAGGCCTTGGCGAAG
>JAIDJD010000066.1 GCA_029052375.1 Duncaniella sp.
ACTTCGAGCAGGCCCACGCCCGCTAGAAGCTCGAGCGCAAGAACCTGCACATGATTGTGCTCAACTCCATGCGCACGCCCGGCGCCGGATTCGGCACAGACACCAACGCCGTCACCATCATCTGCCGCGGCGAGGAGGAGGCCATGTCCATCCCCCTGAAGTCCAAGGCAGAGATAGCCTCTGACATTGCAGACTTTATTGCAGGTCGCACAGGCTCGAAATTTTAAGAAACCCCACCCCCACACAGGTATGTACAGACACCTTCTGACGCTCTTTCTCTCTCTCGTTGCGCTCGCGGGCCATGCCCAGGAGCTCAACTGCCGCGTAGAGGTGAACACCTCCCAGCTCGAGGGCACCAACAAGTCTGTCTTCGAAGCCTTGCAGACCGCTGTCAGCGAGTATGTCAACACCACAAAGTGGACAGACGCCCAGTTTTCGGCCAACGAGCGCATCGAGGCCACGCTCTTCTTCAACATCACCAAGTATGACGAAGGGGACGGACGCATGGAGGGCACCCTTCAGGTCCAGGCCATAAGGCCGGTCTACAATTCGTCCTACACCACGACGCTCATCAACTTCCGCGACACCAAGGTAGACTTCACGTATTCCGAGAACGAACCTCTGGTCTACAACGAGATGAACATGGAGAGCCAGCTGACGGCCATCGTCAACTTCTATGTCTACCTCATACTCGCCGTAGACTTCGACTCGTTCGCCCCGCGCGGAGGAGACCCGTATTTCGAGCGCCTCGCTACGATAGTCCATCAGGCCCAGTCGTCCGGCGAGAGCGGATGGAAACAGTTTGAGGATACCAAAAACCGCTCGGCCGTGCTGAGCGCCTTCACCGACCCGTCCACAAGGGCTATGCGCGACCTGTACTACAAATATCATCTCCAGGGCCTCGACCAGATGGCTGTCTCGCCCGACAAGGGGCGCAAGGCCATTGATGAGTCGCTCGACATCCTCACAGACATATACAAGGCATCCCCGATGTCTGTCGGGCTCTCTATGTTCAAGGACGCCAAGCTCGACGAGCTTGTCAACATCTACTCCAAGGCTCCGCAGGAAGAGCGCGACCATGCCTACAAGGTGCTGTCGCCGCTCTATCCCACAGACCTCGACCGCCTCGAGCGCATCAAGCGCGGAGAGGAGGAAAGATAACAACCCAAACCCCAAACCGCCAACACTCCTGCCGTGCTTGAGACTCTACACATCTCCAACTATGCGCTGATAGACCTCATAGACATCAGCTTCCATCCCGGTTTCAACGTCATAACCGGCGAGACCGGCGCGGGCAAGTCTATAATCCTCGGCGCCCTCTCGCTCCTGCTCGGGGCCAGGGCAGACAGCCGTGCCGTCACAGACGCCTCGGCCAAGAGCGTCATAGAGGCTGTCTTTGCCGTCGGCGGACAGAGCGAGCTCAAGGCCTACTGCGAGGAGTGTGACATCGAGTGGGACGACGAGCACTGCATCCTGCGCCGCGAGGTGTCGCCCGCAGGTCGCTCGAGGGCCTTCGTCAACGATTCTCCCGTCCCGCTGACACGTCTCCAGGCCGTGGCCCAGAGGCTCATAGATATACATTCACAGCATCAGAACCAGCTCCTGGCCATGCCTGAGTTCCAGCTCAAGGTGATAGATGTCCTGGCCGCAAACGAGGGCAGGCTCAGGGAGTATGCCGTCCGCTACAACTCGCTCCGCGATGCTGTGCGCCGTCTCAAGGCTGTCCGCCAGCAGGTCGAGAAAAACCGTGAGGACGAGGAGTTCATACGCTTTCAGCTCGAACAGCTCGACGAGCTCTCTCTCCGTCCCGGCGAGCAGGCCGAGCTTGAGGCCGAGCGCGAGGTGCTTCTGAATCTCACCTCCATCCGCGAGACGCTCTCGCGGGCCACAGGCGCACTCTCGGGAGGCGTCCCCAACGCCCTCGACCTTCTGGCCGAGGCCATCGACAGCTGTGACAGGCTCGAGAGCGTGCTCCACAAGGAGGACGACATCCCCGACCGTCTCAAATCCACACGCATCGAGCTCTCGGACATAGCCTCTACCCTCGAAGGCCTCTCGGAGAGCCTCCAGGCCGACCCCGCCAGGCTCGAGGAGGTGGAAGACCGCCTCAACACCATCTATGGCCTCTGTCACAAGCACCGCTTAGACGACAGCGACAAGCTGATAGAGCTGCGCGAGAGCCTCAAGGACCGGCTCAACGAGCTCGACAACAGCGACGACCTCCTCGCATCGCTCGAGCGCGAGGCGAGGAGGGCCACGGCTCTTGCCCGCGAGTCGGCCGCCGAAATCTCTAAGGCGCGCCAGGCCGAGGCGGCGAGGTTTGCCGAACTGCTGAGAGAGACCGCCATGCCCCTCGGCATGAAGAATCTCCGCGTAGAGGTCAGCGTCCTCCCGGCCGATATGTCGTCGACAGGCATAGACGCCGTCCAGTTCATGGTGGCCTTCAACAAGAACCAGCCTCTGATGCCGGTCGGCGCCACAGCCTCCGGAGGCGAGATTTCGCGCCTGATGCTCTCCATCAAGACCATCATAGCCTCGCGTATGCAGCTGCCGTCCATCATCTTCGACGAGGTGGACACCGGTGTCTCGGGCGATGTAGCCAACCGCATGGGCCAGATGATGAGGTCGATATCCTCTTCCATACAGGTGACGGCCATCACCCATCTGCCTCAGGT
>JAIDJD010000067.1 GCA_029052375.1 Duncaniella sp.
CATTTGTCACACCCTTTCTCGGATTTTTTGGCTAAATTCGTGTCAGCAATTACTCAACAGACACCATGCACAACAAGGTCGAAAGGTTCTTTATCCCCCATAATACTGTCATGCTCGACAATGAGCTTGACTATAGCCGGGTCGGTGAATATATCAGGGCAGCCGAGGCTTTTTCGCGGTCAACGTATCAGGGGGAATACATCATTGACTACTACAGGCGCAATTTCCTGTACGTCTCCCCCAACCCTCTGTTTCTCTGCGGACATACGCCTGAGGAAGTGCGAGATATGGGTTACGGGTTCTATATGCGCCATGTTCCCGAGGATGAACATCGGCTGTTGCTCACAATCAACTCGGCCGGATTTGAATTTTTCAGCCGCATACCGGTTGAGGAGCGAAAAGAATGGTCGATATCGTATGATTTTCACATAGCCGGCTACGGGCCCTGGATACTTGTCAACCACAAACTGACTCCGCTTGAGCTTACATCAGACGGCAGGATTTGGCTCGCGTTCTGCCTGGTCTCAGCCTCAAGCCATTCCGAGGCCGGACACGTCGAGGTCCGCCATGCGGGTTCTCATGAGAGGCTCAGGCTCAACCTTGCTACGCAACGATGGCAAAAAGATCCGATGCCCGTGCTCACAGCCTGCGAGCGGTCTGTGCTGGTGCTTTCCATCCAGGGGCACACCATCCCAGAGATAGCCGACAGGATATGTCTGTCTCCGGACAGTGTCAAGAAATACCGCCAACGCATATTCGAGAAGCTCGGCGTCCGCAATATTTCCGAAGCCATTGTGGCCGCCACCAACAGCAAGCTCATCTGAACTACATTTCTCCATACAATAATTATTTTACCTTTCCACGACCATATTCCCTGCGTCGCAATAGTACTTTCGGCCCTCTGTTGCGTCATAGTTATGAATATTTCTCAGAAAACCTGTTCGGGTATTGTCAGATATAAAGATATGCAGTATTTTTGCAAAAACCTTGAAAACCCAATGAAACCAATCGCTTCAATAATAACATTATTATTACTTGGCATGGGCCTCACGTGTCATGCCGGCGAAAAGCATCCTCCAGAATATCCACGCGCCGAAATCAAGGTAGGTTACAACTATCATAAGATCTTCCTCAGGGGTAGCGACGGAGTGATAGAGAGGGACATCCCGTTTGTGCTTCTCGCCAACCGTTCTGAATCTAAATTTTACTGTCCCTCTACAGAGTACAAGGATTC
This sequence comes from Duncaniella sp., assembly GCA_029052375.1. Lineage (GTDB taxonomy): Bacteria > Bacteroidota > Bacteroidia > Bacteroidales > Muribaculaceae > Duncaniella. The sequence goes on from JAIDJD010000067.1 coordinate 1,235, forward strand.
GCTCAACTCCACCCCGTCGGGCAGAGCTCTGGCAGACCGGATGTTCAAAGCCGCCATGACCAAGTACATAGACACAAAAGACCGTGCGGTTATGGACGGTGTGGTCTACAAAACCCAGCTCTATGTATTCAAGTCCAGGACCTCAGGCGAATTTACCGTCTACGACTATGTGGGCATGACCGGAAACTTCTATTACCGTGAGCCTGTGGAAGAGTTGGCGTGGGAAATATCAGACTCTACCAAGACAATTCTCGGATATGAAGCTGTAAAAGCTGAGGCAGACTATCACGGCCGACACTGGACTGTGTGGTTCGCGCCTGAGATTCCTGTTCAGGAAGGGCCATGGAAGTTGCATGGCTTGCCTGGTCTGATTCTTGAAGCCTCGGAGGAGAGTGGCCAACACCATTTTTCAGCCGTGGGCATAGAGATGTCAGACAAGGAGATTGTCCCTATATATAATAAGGAGAAATACGAGAAGACCACCCGTATAGATATGCTCCGCTCCGAAAGGCATTCAAGAAAAAATGGCATAGCGATGATGAATGCCGAGTTAGGTCTTAATGTCGCGCCTGACCGGACCGAGACCGTACAATCCGGGAAATATGATTTTCTTGAGACAGATTACCACTGACGGCACGATTCCTGCAAATGAGAAGATTTCTTGCATATCTGTCATTTTTCCCGGTCGCGGTCTGTGCCATGGCGCAGGTCAGTGTGAGCGGTCGTGTCGTGGAGGCTGAGAGCAACGAACCTCTTACCGGGGCATCGGTGATAATCAAAGGTCCTGCCGGCAAAATCAAGAAATTCTCGACCTCCAAGGCTAATGGTGCTTTCTCGCTGTCGGTTCCTTCTGTCTCGGGTTGTCGCCTGGTGGTGTCGATGATGAGCTTCGCCAAAGAATCTGTGGCTCTTGACAGCGTGTCGTTTCCGCTGACCATACAGATGTCTCCCGGCACCACCCTGCTGAAAGAGGTCACCGTCAAGGCCGACCGCATACGCGAGCAGGGAGACACCATTACCTATAGTGTAAGTTCCTTTTCACAAGAGCAAGACCGCTCTATCGGCGATGTTCTCAAGCGTATGCCGGGCATCAATGTGGAGGCATCCGGGAAAATCAAATACCAGGGCGAGGATATCAACAAATTCTATATAGAGGGGTCAGACCTGCTTGGCGGCAAGTACGGAGTGGCCACCAACGGCATCAACCACGAGGATGTAGGCGCCGTAGAAGTAATGGAAAACCATCAGCCCATGCAGGTGCTTGCGGGCATCTCGTTTTCAGACAAGGCCGCCATCAACCTCAAGCTAAAGAGCAAGGCAAAGGCAACATGGACTTTCCATGGAGATGCCGGAGGCGGATATTCGTGGCAGCCGGGTGGCGCTGTGTGGGAC
>JAIDJD010000068.1 GCA_029052375.1 Duncaniella sp.
CATGGCGCGGGCGAGGTCGGCCCGCGCCGGGAACGGAGGCTTGCCCTCATTCTCCACTCCCACCACCGCTATCCGCTCCCCGCCGCGCTCGGCAACGGCGCTCTCGTTAAGCAGAAGGTGCCAGCCCATCTCGCGCTCCTTGCGGCACACCTCCTCGGCGGCAAGCCTCGCGCCATCGCGCCTTTTATATCTGACGTAAGGGCAGTAATCGTGGTTGCCGAGGATGGAATAGACGCCGTCAGCGGCGCGCAGCCCGGCGAGAACCGGCATGAAAGGGTCTACCTCGGAGGGGCGCAGATTGACAAGGTCTCCCGTGAAGACCACCATGTCAGGCTCAAGCGCATTGACCCTCTCCACGATTCGGGACACCGTGGAAGGCGAATTGCTGTATGTTCCGATGTGGAAATCGCTCAGCTGCACTATCCTGTATCCGTCGAATGCCTGTGGCAGGGACGGGAATGCAAGCTCAACGTTGCGCACAATCACAAGCTTCCATCCGACATAAATCCCGAAGAAAGAGAGTGTACACACCGCCGCGGCTATGCCCAGACCTGCGTAGTATCCGAGGGGCTGGGCCCATGGCACAATGACAGACGACCTCTCGCCGAGCCACGACACCAGAGCGAAGAGAGCTTTGGGCAGGGCGACACCAAGGAGCAGGGTGGCCAGCATATTCATCCACGAGGCGCTGAACCGCTTGCGGACAAGAGCGTAGGCCGATAGAAGCACGAAAAGCAACGACGGAATCCAGTAGACCGCACTCCACAACACAGCGCCCTGACGCACATACGTGCTCCAGATATACAGATCTGGCACAAGTATGCCGAAGGCGACAAAAAGTATGACTATAATCATGGCTTGGAAAACCGGGGAGAAAAGCCGGGTCTTGCAAACCCGCACCCGCATCTATATAAACAACGCACATCGAGCCTGAAGCGATGTGCGCTTAACAAAGTTTCACACTTGGGCGCCCCCCCCTTTCGGCGTCACACCGCGTTCTCCGGCGAGAGGTCTTCCATACGGACAAGCCCGGTGGCGAGGGCAAATATTGTCAGGCCGGCCGAAGAGTGAATCTTAAGCTTGGCCACGATGTTGCGCCGATGTGTCATCACCGTGTTGACCGAGACATCCATCATCGAGGCTATCTCTTTGTTGGACAATCCCTTTACAATCTGGCGAATCACCTCTTTCTCTCTCGGCGAGAGGTCTCCTGCCCGCTTGTCCTCCCTGTCGGGCCTGCTCTCCCCTGCCGCGGCTCTGACCTTGCGCAGAATCTCGTCAGCCGAATCGTAGAGCGAGACCGTGTCGGCAAACCTCGCCGCCTCATCGCCGGGAATCGGGCCGGACACAAAACCTATGACCTTGGCGCCCTCGGGACAGGCGCCGAGCGAGAAAACATCAGCTATGACGACAGATGCCTCTGACAGCCTGGCACTGCGGGCCACAGAGTCGACAGACGACAGCACCCTCAGCCCCTCGGCTCCGCGCAAAATCTGACGCAGGCCGCAATCTGCGACCGCCGACTTGACATGAATGGCTATATTATGAACTTTCATCCCCGTGGCTGATTAGTTTTGTCCCCTGTACCTTTCTTCGAGCGCGCGAAGCAACGGGACAAGAATCAGCTCCTCCACCTCAGAGTGGAGAGTGAGATCAGCCTCGCAGTTGTATATATCCACAAGCGCGTCATACATACGGTATGGCACAGAGGTGGAATAGTATCGGAGTATGATGTTCTTGAGCTCGCTCAGCTTGCTCTCCACATCGTGGTCGTGCTGACGGGCAAAGAGGTCTGCGCTGAAATTGCCTCCCTCCGGACACACCCCTCCCGCAAGCGCCCTCACATACGGGAACAACACGTGTTCCTCGTAGGCAAAATGCTCCTTTACCGAGCCGATATAGTCGTCGAAATACTTGGCGATGACCGGATTGACATCGGCGTGTATAGGGTCGAGAGCGGCTATGAGATTGGCCCTGATATGGGGGAATTTGTAGGCAAGATAATAGTCGTGGGAGCGGAGGAGAAAATCGGCCACTCCCACAGCGTCCGCGCGGGCA
>JAIDJD010000069.1 GCA_029052375.1 Duncaniella sp.
GGACTACACCCTCCCCCGGGCCGAGAGCCTCGCCGCCACCGCGGCCGTGTGTGTCATAGCCCTCTTCGTGCCTCTCCAGATGGTGTCGCAGACATGGGACGACCACGACCGCTCCGGCCGCTATGCCGCGCGCGACTTCGGCATGAACTATCTCGACTCGCTCGACCCCAACGCCATCATATTCACCAACGGCGACAACGACACCTTCCCCCTCTGGTATGCACAGGAGGTCGAGGGACACCGCACGGATGTACGCGTGGTCAATCTCTCGTACCTGACCACAGACTGGTATGCCAACCAGGTAAAGCATCCCTCCTACGAGGCCAAGGGCATAGAGACACAGGCCACCCCTGCCGACTATGCATATGACCGTCTCAACTTCAGCTACTTCGCCACGGACGCCGACACCACGGCCGTGCCCGTCTCAGTCTCGCTCCGCGAGCTCTACGACCCCTCGTCGAGCAAGAACCAGTGGAACGCTCCGATGATCAAGCACCCCAATATGTTCATCCCCGTGGACATCGACGCCGCTGTCAAGGCCGGGCGCATCACCCCCGAGCAGGCCGACGCGGCCGAGAGCGTCATATCGGCAGACATGACCCTCGACCCCGGAGCGGCCTCGCACCAGGGCATGACGCTCAGCCAGGTGATTTCGCTCGATATGCTCAACACCAGCATCAAGAACGGGTGGAACCGCCCCGTCTACTTCGCCGCCACAGTCCCCTCCGAATACTATCTCGGCCTGCAGCCCTACCTGAGCTCTACCGGCATGGCCTACGAGGTGACGCCCATATGGCATGACGAGAACGACGAGAAGAACATCGCTGCGGTCAACACAGACAAGGCATACCGCAACATCACGGAGAAGTTCCGCTGGGGTGGCCTCGACAAGGTCAGCAAGCCGGGCGACATCTATCTCGACGAGACAGTGCGCCGCATGGTCACCTCTACCCGCTCCTTCATCCTCGACTGCGCCACGGCGCTGGTCAACGAGGCTGTCATGGCCGAGCGCGCCGACTCTGCGGTAACCGACGCCAAGGAGCGCGCCGCGCTTGAGGCATACAAGACCGACCGCTACGACAAGGCCCTCAACCTGCTGAGGCTCATGGAAGAGAAGCTGCCCGAGGCCGCCTCGCCCTACTCTATCCAGATACCCCAGAAGATGGCCGAGCTCTATGCCCGCATCGGCGCCGTCAAGGGCGACAAGGCCATCTCCAGATATGCCCTCGACCTGCTCGAGAAGGAGATGATGCGCTACGGCGAGAAGACCATCTACATACAGCATCTCGCTCCGATGCAGTATCAGACCATACAGGGCAACGACCTCTTTGCAGGCACATACTATCTCATCTACCTGCTCCAGGACTATCAGGACGCAGGCGGCGACCCGGAGGTGATGATAGGCCGTCTCGAAGAGATGGGCGTAGACATGAACCGCGTGGCCTCGGCCCTCCAGGCCCAGTAAACATTGACCCCCTAACCCCCCTCTCATCCACATAATGGACAATCGCAAGCTACGCGTGGGCATCACCCACGGCGACATCAACGGCATAGGTTATGAGGTGCTCCTCAAGGCCCTTGAGCATCCCTCGATGGCCGAGATATGCGTCCCCATAGTCTATGGCTCGGCCAAGATAGCGGCATACTACCGCAAGAACATCAAGGAGATGCCCGAGGTGAAGCTCACCATCATCGACACTCCCGAGGCCGCCGAGCCCGAGACCTGCCGCAACTATATAATCAACGTGGTGCCAGAGGACACCCCCGTCAATCCCGGCGAGGCCACCAAGGCCGCCGGCGAGGCCGCGGTGGCCGCCCTCGAGCGCGCGACGGCCGATCTCAGGGAGGGGCTCATCGACGTCCTCGTCACCTGCCCCATCAACAAGAACACCGTCCACGGCGACGGATTCGAGTTTCCGGGCCATACGGAATACCTCCAGTCGCGCCTCGGCGCAGGGGGAGACAAGGCTATGATGATAATGGCCGCGGGAGACCTCCGCGTGGCCCTCGTCACCATCCACGCCCCCCTCTCGGCTGTCGCAGGCTCTATCACCCGCGAGCACGTGACGGAGGCCATAGAGGCGTTCTCAGCCTCGCTTGTGAGCGATTTCGGCGTCCACGCGCCCCGCATAGCCGTCCTCAGCCTCAATCCTCACGCCGGAGACGGCGGAGTGATAGGCTCGGAGGAGAGCGACATCATCATCCCCGCCATCGCAGAGGCCTCAAAAAAGCGCGTGCTTGTCTTCGGCCCCTACCCTGCCGACGGATTCTTTGCCGCAGGCTCTTACCGCAAGTTTGACGGCGTCCTGGCCATGTATCACGACCAGGGCCTCACCCCCTTCAAGATACTCGCCGGAGACGGCGGCATCAACTTCACGGCGGGTCTCCCCTATGTCCGCACCTCGCCCGACCATGGCACGGCCTACGACATAGCCGGACAGGGCGTGGCAGACCCTCAGTCGCTCCGCGAGGCCATCTACGCGGCCCTCGACATATGGCGCAACCGCCGCCGCGAGGCCGAGGCCACGGCCAATCCGCTGAAAAAGCAGACCTTCGAGCGCGGCAGCGACCGCCTGCCCAAAGAGAAGCCTGCAAAGGAGAAGCCCGCAAAGAAGCCCAAGGAATCTAAGGAATCTAAGGAACCCAAGGAGGTCAAGGAGGTCAAGGAGCCCAGAGAACCCAAGGAGTCTAAGGAGGTCAAGGAGCCCAAGGAATCTAAAGAGCCTAAGGTGTCCGGAGAATCCAAAGAGACCAAGGACGTTAAAGAACCTCAGGAATAACCCCCGCCCTACCCTGCCTCTAACGGACACAGACAAGAAGATATGAAAAGAAAGATAAGGCGACTCACTGGCCGTCTGGTGAACGGCGCGGATTTTGTCCCCACCCTGCTGCGCTCCACCGTAGCCTCGCAGATCTCATCGTGGACCGACATGGGTGTCAGCTTTATCAGCTTTGCGTTTCTCCACCTTGCGCCATGGCTCTCCACGGCCATAGGCGCCTTCATAGGCGGTGTGGTAAACTGCATCATCAACTACCGCTTCACATTCCACGCCCAGGGACTCTCTGTCAAGGCCGTTGTGGTAAAGTTCTCGCTCGTATGGCTGGGAAGCCTGCTGCTCAACGTGTTCGGCACACAGTGGGCCTACATGGGCCTACAGCACCTCCAGTTCCTCATCACCGACCTCGGCTTCAAGCCCAACGGCTTCTATGCGGCCGCCCGTCTCGGCGTCTCGCTGATAGTCTGCGTGTTGTGGAACTTCCTGTTGCAGAAGACCTTTGTCTATCGCCGCACAGACTTTGACCCCTACGCCGTCCGCCTCGTCAACACCCTGCTCTACAGGGGCTGAGCTCTCTCGAGGCCCTGCATCAGCAGGCGGGCAACCGTCTTGTCCAGCAGGGTGTCGTGGCCGTCGAGGGCGGCCTGTGGATCCATGTCGGCCTCAAAGCCCGGCGTGGGGGCTATCCCGTGTTCTGTAGGATTGCCATCGGCGTCGAGAATCGAGCAGGCCGAAAATCTCACAGACCATCCGCAAGGAAGCTCTGAGGAGTAGGGCATTCCCGAGCCTCCTCCTGTGACGGCTCCGCCTATGGTGACGCCCGGGAGGCTGCGCATTATGGAGCCAAAGTTGTTTGCGGCCGAGAATGTAGAGCGCATGGCGAGCACAA
>JAIDJD010000007.1 GCA_029052375.1 Duncaniella sp.
GTATAGGATTTAAGGCATATCGAGGTCGGCAGACCCGTATCAGTATGCAAATTTACTGAATTTTTCCTATTCTCACACAACCGAGCTGGGCATGATTGCTATTTCTTGAATATTTTTCGGCCGTCTACAATATAAAACCCGGGCGAGGAGATTCTGTCGAGTTTCTGTCCGAGGATATTGTATATGCCGACACGAGGCCGCGGTTCGGGGCTTGCGGCCTCAAGACCCGACTCTCCCGACTGGAATAGTCCGGAGACCGCAGAGAGCAGGCGCCCGTTCTTGTAGATGCTCACCTTGACTACAGGGCTGTCGCCACAGCCGAATTTTGAGAAACTCCACTCATATGGCCACTCTGCGGCTCTGACGCTTGTGCCCTCGCACTCGGCCACAATCTCCAGGCCCTCTACAGCCCCGCAGCCTGCAAAACCATAAAGAGAATCCCAGCCAAAAGGCGAGCGTATGCGATAGAGATAGACTGTGCCGGCCGGAGTTTCTGTCTCGAGAATCTGCATACCGTCGCGGAGAGGAGACGGCTCGGGGATATCTGAAAAATCCGCATCAAGCGAGAGTATTGCGATGTCCCGAGCCGGGACTACGGCGCGCAGTCCCGAGCCATCTCCTGAGGTGAGACGCGAGGCGAGAATGTCGCCGAGTGCAATACGGGTGTCGACATCCCTGTCGCCGTCGTTGCTGAGTATTATATAGAGCCGTCCACGGGAGCGGGCGGCGAGGACGCTGACGGCGGGATTGTCGGTGGAGACACTCCCGGATGGCAGGAAGAGCGTGGCCTCCTCGCCGTCTACAAATCCCTTGGCCCTGCCATAAACATTGTTGGCAAACCACACAAATCCCTCCTGACGCGCAGGGACAAAAGATACGGCGCCACGGCTCCTGGCTGTCACAGAGGAGACAAGGCAGTCCTGAATCATGGCAAGGAAAGCGGGTATATGGTGGTAATAGATAGAGCTGACATCGGGGCCGACATACGGGAAGTCTGACGAGGATGTGATATCCGTGTATCCTGTGGCGTAATATCCGGGGTAGTTCTGCGACCTGCCTATGACTGCATTCCGGCCGTAGGTTTCATATATATCCCTTCCGGTCCTTGACGAGAGTTCCATGAGCCTCGGTGCCCAGGAATTCATGAACACGGGACGCACATTCTTGCCGGCGCTTCTCACAAAATAGGTTGCGGGCTGTTCGATGCCGAGACCGACAGGCGACACGGTCCAGGCCTCGGCCGTATGCTCCGGAGCATCACCCTCCGAGCGGGGGAAGCCGAGACGGTGGCGCTCTGTGCCTCGCCACCATACAGTAGAGACGCCTTCATAGACTCCGCCGGGATGCAAAGTCATAAGTCCGTCACACACCCTTGGCCAGCTCCTCACTCCGGCAATGGTGTGAGCCGCTCCGCGCGCGCAAGCCTCGAGATAACGTCCGTCCCCGACAGCGTCACAGATGTCGAGCAGCGGGGTCCAGTCGGGGCGCATCCTGCTGTTGTAGAAGTTGCCCGGGGATGCCTCGGCAATATCGCCATCAAGAATCTCTTGAGCAAAAGCATCAGCAAGGCCGACAGCACGGCTGAGCCTGGAAGCATCGCCTGTCAGCCTGTAGGCCGACAGCTCCTGCCTGAAAGGCTGGACGGATGTGAAATACCCGTTGGCCGAGCGTATCTCTCCACCCGGGAGCGCGAGAGCCTCAAGCCAAGGGTTAAGGCCTCCCGAAAGAGTGTTGATACCCTCGTAGAGCGTAGTGGGAAACACCGAGCCGAACGGGTCGAGCTCTGCGGAGAGAGCAGTCCGCGTCCTGTATGAACCCCTTGAAAGCACATACTCTATGGCAGGCAATGCCCGGCGCTCATACAGCTCCTCGTCGTCCGTCATGGCCGACACTCCCAGAAGCGCAAGCGGGGCAGACTGGACGACAGCAGGGTCTGTATTGCCGTCTGCCTCGATGTCCCAAAACCCTTTGTGGCGCCCGGCCCATCCGCAAGAGAGGTCGTCCTTGAGAAGCCTGACTATATTATCCATGACCCCGGTGAGCGAACATCCCACAGGACGGCGGTAGTCCTCGACCCGGAATATATTATCGCTCACATACTCCAGAGCCGTGTCCCATCCGCCCAGGGCCACACCTGAGACAAAAGAGGCCTCGACCAGACCGCCTCTTTCAACAACGGCATCCGGCATCCCGGGAAGAGGCGAGAAACCGACAGGCTGAAACTCGCCGCGGCTGTTGCGCAGCGAAAATCCCACAGGCGAACTATCGGAAGACCCCCAGGATTGCGGGAATACGTCGAGATCGGCACACACAAAGGCCGAGACCTCTCCGGCCGACACCACTGAGAGAGCCTGTGTCATCATCGAAGAGAACAACATTCCGGACGAGGCGGGCAGGCGGCGCCCGGCATACATAGGCGGCATCAGCGTCCCTGTACAGTCTTCCTCTCCCACCCCCTTCATGCCGTGAAGGGCTATGGAGTATGAGGCTGTCCGCACGGGCCTGAACCGGAATTTCACCGACACATAAGAGCCCCGCTCTGGCAGTGTCCAGAGCCCCTCGAGCTCTCCCGCCCCGCCACAATCGTAGACCACACGGACAGAGTTGGCCGAAGGCTTGCTGACAGAGGCCGGACGAGGTTCGGAGAGCTCTCCGGCAAAATACGGATTGGTGTTGTCCCCGTCGGCCGAGACATCATACTCAACCCCCTCGAAGGTGATAGTCCTCGAGGCCGTGCATCTGTCCCAGGATGGATAGAAACCGTCATATCCCACCCTGATATCCTTGTCCATACACAGGAGCGACACACGGTGGTCTTCGGCCGCTCCGCAGAACCTCCGCCATGACCCGCCGTGACGATAGTCGGTCTTGCAGACTATCTCTCCGCTATCAGCGAGCCTGACAAAGCTGAGGCGTATGTCGCCGTTGTCCGCCGACGCTACAGTGGTGTATCCGGGCAAGATTGCTTTCGGAGCCTCAAGGCTCGGGGCTGAGACCGTAGAACAGCCGACAGCCACAGGGTTTCGCCTCCAGCGGGCTATCTCGGCATTGGTCAGGAGGTTGGGGTCGAGGCTTGCATCATCCGTCAGAAGTATCGCATCACAGCGTCCGTAGTATCCTCCGGTGTCTGCAAGCCTCATCATCACCTGCTTGCGGGCGAGCTCAGCAACACCGACCTTCTCCCACCTGAATCCGGCCGAGCCGTGAGCCCCGCTCGGAGACATGGGCCTGCCGTCTATGCTGAGAGTGTATGTGCGCGGGCGGGCAGAGGACTCGAAATCCTGAGACCTTGTCCAGACATGATAACGGGCGGCCTCGCCGATATTCACTACGGTGACAGCGTCGCTGGCGCCGCCGCTCATGCCGTCGTTATAGACTCTGAGCATAGCTGAGCCAAGACACTCCGAAGACTTCTCGACAGACCAGCGGCCCTTGAACTGAAAGGCTTCTCCCTCTATGAGATAGGTTGCGGCAGAGACAGCCGGCCAGAACCAGGGAGACACAAAGGCCGCGGCCGCAAGCAGGAAAGACTTCATAAGATGTGTATGGATAAGAAAGCCTCCGGCCGTAACGGACTGTTGCGGTCGGAGGCGTCGTCCTGTGTGTCAGACGTGATTAATACTTAACAATCTTCTTACCGTTGACTATATATATACCTGAAGGAAGACCCATGAGGGCATTGGCCTTTTCAACCTCACGGCGCACAGCCATGCCCTGGAGATTATAAACTGTCACAAGAGATTCGGCCTCGTCCAAGGAGGGCATCCCTATCAGCGAAGTATTGCCTTTGTTCACAACCATCGGCAGATGGCCGGGACGTGTCTCGAGACCGGAGGCGTCGATATAGGCAGAGAAACCCTTGACAGGAGCTGTGCCGTCGCTCAGCGTCCAGGCGTCGCCGTCGAGATAGTAACACCCTGCGGGGATTGTACCTGCGGCCCAATTGCCCTGCATCTTTACCGGGAATGGAGTCTCGCCCTCGGCCACACTCTTAGTCCAGGCGCCGGCATTGCCGGACTCGATATTCACACCGCTGAATGTAAGATAGTTTTCAGCGCTGATATTTTCGTGCAAATTTGCAAGATAGGGCTTGCGCGCGTGTGTATATTTGCCGCCAAGATTTACAAATGATAGCTCG